>NZ_JAVJUO010000191.1:0-44589 GCF_040220555.1 Coleofasciculus sp. C1-SOL-03 | reverse complement strand
GGTGGTGATGGATTTCGGATGGACAGGGACATTAACGGCGCCCGTGGGATTTTCCTACGGGCTTTGGGAGATATCCCCTCTCTAAGAGCTTGTCTTTTAGAGTGCATTGTTAGCATAAGTTAGCAAAATTATATCGGACATGGTAGACAGCGCTCACCAGATGGCACGGCTGATCTTGCAAACCAATCAAACTTTACTTGAACAAATCGCCGAAATTCTCTTACACCGGGAAATCCTCGAAGGTGCAGAACTCCAAGAGCAACTCAACAGCGCGATCGCTCCCGCGCCACTGCAAGATTGGTTGCAAACGGGTAAACTGCCACAGGAGTTGCCCCAGTTACAACCCGCCGCTTAGAACACCCGTTCAGAAATCAAATCATTGACTGAATGTCCTCAAAAATGGGAACCATTCGATACTAAATCCTCCCTTTTTTACTGAGCAAAGCATCTCTCCCGATTCTTTGCTTTGCTCAAAATGATACATTTTACTATGTCCGATATAGCAGCTACTTTTGTAGGGGAGGATATTTTTTACTGTTGCCTATTCCCTGTTCCCTAATCTCAACCGTTAACTTTAATGAAAGTCCACCTACTTATAAAATACCTTGAATAACAACGCCTAAAAGTATTGTCTTTGGTTATTTTATCCCTCAACGCTATGATTTTTATCTCCGATGACGACTCTTCCTAACTCAAAAGTGCTTTTACCGCCCCAGCCGAAATTTACATCCCTCTCAGATCGCTTAACAACGCTGCTCAACCGCTTACAACCGTCACCTGAAGCCCTAGTTTTAATTTCGGCAACCTTAATTAGTGGTGGATCGGGCTTAGCGATGGTGTCCTTTCACTATTTAATCGATCTGTGCCAAATCCTAGCCTTCGGAAAATTATTTGGACTTCTCTCGGTTTGGGGAACGTGGACATTAGTTTGTATTCCCACTTTAGGTGGCTTAGTAGTTGGGGTAATGCGTTGGCATTATCCCCCTCCCCCCAGCCATGCAACCTGTTCTCGGAGGAGCCTGTGTCGGTTTGATGGCTTTACCATTGCCGCAAATTCTCGGTGTCGGCTATGGAACGCTGGAAGATCTTCTCAAGGGAGAACAATTTTCACTCGGTTTTTTAGGGTTATTATTAGGTGTAAAAATAATGATTACCGCTATTAGTTTAAGTAGCGGCTTAGTCGGAGGTATTTTTGCTCCATCCCTGTTTATCGGAGCCTGTTTGGGAGCCATTTATGGCAATAGTTTAATGACTATTTTACCCCCTAGCTTATCAGAAATTGCCCCACCCCCGGCTTATGCCATGGTGGGAATGGCAGCCGTCCGAAACGTTAGAAGTTCAGCCAAAAGTTAGGGATATTTGTACGCAGGACGTTCTCTATGCTTATCCCGATGAATCGGTGAGAGATGCTTTAAAGCGAATGGGAGCAAGGGGGCTTTTTCTCTTGCCTGTGGTGGCGAGAAATAATCCGCGAAACGTTTTGGGTGTTATTGAACGAAGTCAGATTGGTTTGGTTGGCGATTTGGTGACAACGAAAGAAGTCCTTTTGGATTACTTCAAGCTTGGTGCTTGAGGAGACTTGAATACATTCCTTTTGAGTCTAGTTATACATCTAGTTCATCGAGCTGTCGCTGTAGTTTTTGCAAAAATTCAGATGATGAAGTTGGTAGTATTTGTATAATCGCCTGACGAACTCCTTGCACTGAATCCCTCTCAACTAAACAGCGTAAGTCCCGCTGTTGCCAATATCCAGTTTCATCAAACACATTATCTAAAATTCCTAGATCTTGAGTCTGATCTAACATTTCAATAACTAGAGTATGAGCCAGAACAAAATTAGCGATACCCCCATATTCGGGTTGAGATGCAAATTGTGTTTTGCAATGTCCTGTTGCCATCCAGTTTTCATTATGAGAATACTGTCCTAGAAAAATAACTAAACCTTCGCATCCAGGTCTAGGAAGCGCCTCAAATCCAATTAAATGAGTAGGATATAGAGATTTGCCTGTGGCAAAGTTATGTTGAATGCCTTGGAGAGTAAGGAGCAACGATGTTCCGTTTTCAGGGCTGAAAATACAGTCTTTTCCTTGCAGTTCAGTAACATTAGCATCTACCCAAGTAAAGGGAAGTGCTTGTGCATGGTGATGTAATGAATGCAAAACAGAACGAATTTCGTCGCTAGGGCGATTACCAGCCTTAAATTGGTAGTGAATACTATACCCCATAACTTCAATCCCACCAAAATACAGCAATAGGGGGTGTATCGTGATACAGTCCTAACAAGGTTTGAGCTTTTTCTCCATCAATAACCTGCACTGTATCGCAGTTCCACTGTTCACCAAGCGCTTGAAGTGGAGTAATGCACATTTGGTTTTGAGCTAATACATAAAGTGTATCAGTATGCCAAAATTCTTGAAGATCTCTCAGCATAATCAGTGACAGGGGAAGCGGCGGATGGGAATTAAGCGGTAGCATCGCTCCCATCCAAAAACTTTGCCATAACTGAGGATATCTATATAAATCCGCTAATACCTGCTCTGGGTTAAAGGCATCGCATTTTGCCTGAAGCATCAAAGCCGCTACCAATTCCTGAGGGGTGCAGTCTTTAATCAGCTTTTGGCGAAGACTATTACTGAACCTCATTTCATTATTGGACATTGTGAGACCTTTGGAGTAACTGTCAAAGCAAAATAGTAAGCAGGAATAACACATTTACCCGACAGCCTGTCAAGTAGGGGCGTAAGCTATCGTTCAACACTTCTGAGTTTAGGGTAATCCCAATTTTTTGTTGGGTAGTAAACCGAACTTAGCTTGACTACAAGTTATTGTACTTTAGATTATCGAAAGAGGTGTACAAACCAACCTCTCAAACCTCTTTACAGTCATCTCTAAAACTTGACAGAACAAGGAGGTAACGATTATGGCTTTAGTTCGTTGGCAACCGTTCCCAGAACTTGATACTCTACAACAACAGATGAACCGCCTATTTGATGAACTCACGGCGACAACGGATGGCGGTGGAGACAGGGCGGGGATTTCCTTTGTCCCTCCTGTCGAAATGGAAGAAACGGATGATTCTATCCACCTGCGGCTAGAGATTCCCGGAATGGAAGCGAAAGACTTAGACGTGCGAGTCACGGCAGAATCCGTGGCAATTAGCGGTGAACGTCGCACCGAATCTCAGAGTGAAAATGGAGGCTGGAGTCGCACAGAGTTCCGCTATGGCAAATTTGAACGGGTCATTCCCCTACCTGCGCGAGTGGAGAACACCCAAGCTCAAGCCGAATACCAGGAGGGTATATTGAATCTGACGCTGCCGAAAGTGGAAGACGAGAAGGAAAAGCCGATTAAGGTCAATATTGGCTAATCCTCGATACTGCTTCGGTGGCAATGAGGTGGAAACCAACGCCACCGAAGTAGTGATTAGCCGCCAATCAACTGGATGGGTACGCTGCCAAAGTAATGATATATCTTCCCGTCACCCTACCCCTACCTATCCTTCACTTCCCTTGTCACTCCTTCAGCTAATACTAATCAACACATTAAGGAGGTTGGATATGCTCAATGTCGTGCGTCGTAGCCAGATGGTAAATTTAATGGCAATTGATCGGACTACCGCGACCCGCTTCAATACGGTTGAGGAAGTCTGGGTTGATGATACGGGACGAGTGGCTTACTTAGCCGGAACTCAAGGATATACACCGTTAGAGCAGGTGGAAGTCATTGGTCCCGATGCTGTTTTAACCCATAGTCGTGTGGTGACTGAGCCGCCTGAAAATCTTCGTCGCTTGTACCGCTTGGCGGTGCGCTCTCCCAACACAGATTCCTCCGGTTGGGTAGAGGATTTTCTCTTTGATTGGGAAACTAGAGAAATTGCCGCCTATATCTTGGCAGGCGATATGGCGACTCCCTTTGGAGAACGGGCGGTATTGTTTCCGGAAGACGTAGCAGCAATCGACGCTGAAGTCATTATCTTGCAAGACGGGGCGTCCGAGCGACTCAAGAGTGAATCAGAGGGACTCAAGGGATTTTTGAGCGAGAAGTCGCAGCAGGTTAAGACTTTGGTGAATGCGATGAATTCGCGGTTGCGCTCTTTAATTTCTCCTGGGGATAAACCGGACGTCGTCCGCGTCAAAATTAAACAGGTCTGTGACGAATTGGAAGCTTCGGGTCAGCACGACAAAAATGCTCTGGCTGAGGCAAGAGAGTTCTTGCAAGACAAATGGGAAAGCTTACAGCATAGCGCCAGCCGTACTACTGCACGGGTGAAATCAGCTCTAGATTCTGCTTGGAAACAAATCGCTCGTAAAAAGTAAGTAGGGTCTAGGGAGTTAAAGCCTCTCCCTAAATTATTTCTCAATTCTGACGGGCATTAGTCACTCTCACATCGGGTTTCTGATGCAAGCGATCCCCAAAAGCCATGAGAAACCCGATCGCTTTTTCACCCCATGTACTGTCAAGCGGTTTGGTTTTAATGCTTTAGTAGAATCTTTATGAGTGTGAATTAGAAACTCTCTGTCGGGCGATCGCTCTTTCACCAGGTAAAAACTGAGGAGGCGAAACAACTGTGACTCATCCAACGGATGCGATCGAGGAATTTGAAGCGACTAGCCCAGAAATGCGCTTTGAGTTGGTCGATGGACAGTTCGTCGTCGGTGGTAGCGTTGCGGGTAGTCGGTGGTTACTGCGAGAAATCATTCAGGGCTGGGGCAAAGAAAGCGCCCTAGCGTTTGCGCCTGTGAAGCTGTGGTACGAAGCGCTGCGGGTTGCCTTTGATACCCCATCGGGGTCGAATTTATCAGAATGGGCAAGGAATTACTCCGATCAAGCCCCATCCATTCCTCCGTTAGGGTCACGGCATCTTGGCAAACATTGGCACGTCCGCACGCTGCTAACCCAAGATTTGTTCACGGCTGTCGGTATTGCCAGTCTGGGCAAATGCATCGGTGGCGACTTTGTGATGCGCCTGGGAGAAGACGCTTTTACCCCAGACCTGATGTTTATGCAAGTCAGCCGTTTGCAAGGCTATCACCACTGGTTTTTTGAAGGTCCTGCGGACTTAGTTATTGAGGTACTCCTGCCAGAACACATTGAACTCGACAAACAAGAGCGATTTCGTCGCTACGAAGCAGGTGGCGTTAGCCACTATTGGACTATCGACCCAGTGCAGCAGCAGGTTGAGTTGTTTCGTCTGACTAACGGGGGTTATCACCCGCAGAAATTAGACCCAGATGGCTGTTATCGGGGGATTGAAGGGTTGACCTTTACGCCGCATCATTTGTGGCTGCCTTATGACCAAAAGTTGCCCATTTTTCAAGCGCCGTATCAAAAAAGTGACTGGGTGATACGTGAGGTGGAAGGCGAAGAGTTAGTTTGGGGAACGTTGCCTTTTGTCCCTCAAGTTGAACTAGAACCCGTCTCTATCCAATTTGAACAATTTGTTTCTTGGTGTCCGGAAGCTAAATTGGAGGGTTACGGGGGACGCTATCCCCTCGTCGGCGGGACAATGGGAACTCGAAATGCCCTGGGGATGCTGTTGATGAGTCTAGGTTTAGTCGAAACCGTGAAGCTGTTTCCGCCCCAAGACTGGATAACTGCACTCGTTGAACTGGAGCAACGTTACTCAACCGATCAGGAACGACGACAAAAAGCGCGATCGGTGGCTCTAGAGGCAGCTCGTAAATTACATCAGGACTATCAAGTAGGAGGAGTGGGAGTTATTGGCGATTTAGTTCACCCAGAGTCGCCGTGGAATTTCTGGAGTGAAATCTCTCTAGTCGTCTGGGATGTTCCTAAGAACGTCAACCTTTGGGCGTTAGAGCTAGACTTGGGTGGGGAGTTTGAAATTGACTGGGTACAGCCACGTTGGTGTACCCCTGCTCAGTGGCAACAGATTACCACCGAAATGGACGTTCTTGCTGGAGACTGGGTGGAATCCTGTCACACTCCTGTTCGCAAGCGATACAAGCTGTTTGAAGTCTCCAATTAATTTAAGAATTTAATCGTTATTTCTACAACAGTCGCGACACACTTAAAGGAGGAACCTATGAAACTATACAAACAAATCCTACAGCAAGTCTTAGAAATTGCGGCGGAGAAAGGAGAAACAGGCTTTGAAGAGAAAGACATTGCTCATTTGTTCAATAACGACGAGTACGACCTTGTCTTTCACCTCGACTATCTAAAAGAAAAAGGTTTCATTGAGGGGGAATTTACTCCCGGAGCCTATGCTGCCTTTGCCATTTTGCCTCAACCTATTCATTTTGTTCGAGGCAAAATTACAACTAAAGGACAAGAGTATCTAGCGGGGTTAAATAAAAATGAATCAGAGTGGGAATAACTATCCCGTGAACAGTAAGTATTTTCCCTTCACAACAGGCATAGTCTAGTGCAAGAAGGCAGAAATAACGAAACAGTAAACATCTCCCCCGCTCCTCTGCTCCCCCGCTCCTCCGCTTGGACAAAGCTGCTCAAGTATTTCCGCAGTGCTGAACTAGAGCCTCGGCTTAAGCGTTTTGTTTGGGATAGAGAAACTCGTCACCCGTTAAGTTAGAACCTTTGAATTGATTGCAAAACTGTGGCTATGAGAAGTGAATCTTTCCTGAAGATGCTACGGAAGTCTTGGTTCACCCGAAATACCATCGTTCGCAATTTGGAGGTTTTCCAGAACTTCATTATCATTTCCCTCTGTGTTGGCTTATTTTGTGTGATGTTAATTCGATTAGGAGAGATGTATGTCTCCCTCCTCAAGCCTCTAAATTTTCAGGTCATCACATCTGATATCTTATTCATTCTGATACTGGTCGAGCTATTCCGGCTCTTAATTATCTATCTGCAAGAGCAGCGAATATCGGTAGGAGCCGCCGTGGAAGTTTCTCTGGTTTCTGCACTGCGCGAAGTCATCTTAAAGGGAGTACTCGATGTTCCAATTGACCGCCTTCTAGGAGTTTGTGTGTTTTTGACTGTTCTGGCTGGATTGTTGTTGGTTCGGGTTTGGATGTTCCGATATTTAAGTCGTGGGAATTTGGCTAATTTTGCCCCAGCTAATGACAAGACTGAATCAACTGAACATCGAGACTTTCCAGGGGAACATTACTCGTTTTAAAACCCAGACTCTGCACTTCACGTTCACGTTGAAGTCCAAAAAACTAAGTAGTCGGACTTTCATTAAAGTTAACGGTTGAGATTAGGCAACAGGCAACAGGCAACAGGCAACAGTAAGGGTTTGAGGCATGAAAATTATTGACATTAAGGTTTAAATGCCGAACAGCTTAGACTAATCAGAGCCGATCATCCCTGGGCGATCGCACTCAGGTGTGATCACAACGATTCACGACATACCACTTGGCTGTTTCTTTCTCCTTCGCTACTGACATATCCTTCCCTCGACTCAATGTCATTTCGGCTCAACTTGTCAAGCTTTAATAATTTAAACTATTCTTTCCCCCAGAACAGTTTGAATTTTCCAATCAGGTACAGGTCTCAACAAAACGTCATAATTGCTCGTTTTTTACCCCTTGTCCGAAATAATCTACGAAATTTCAAGGGTTACGGCGATTGTGAGCAACTTGTGCGGTTTTCAGGTATACTATCTATGGTGGGTGTTTTATGGGTTTTAATCATCCCGACACAGCTAAACTCCTTGAATATTCGTAAAACTTTGTATAATTTCCGGTTTTCGTCTCATTGCCAATGTCCCCTTCGACGCATGTATTTTTTTAAAGTTTCGATAAAAATCATAACTAAGTATTGACAAAAACACAGATCACACAGATGAGGAGGGCGCAGACAGAACCCTGAATCGTGGGGGACACAGATTGACACAGAGAACGAAATAATCGCCTCACAATCAGTGATAGATTTGGGTTCATTCTGATTGTCTCTCCATTTAGTTAGTGGCGAAATCTACCCCAAATTACTCCCCAGCAGTCCTGGCGATCGCAGGCTCTTAAAAAAAAGAGTAAGCGGTATAACCCGTTTGGATTCCTAGTCGTCCGTGTAAGTAGTCGGACAAAAGAAAACGGTACTGTATTAAGTGCAAGTAAATCGCCCTCAAACCCTTACTGTTCCCTGTTCCCCGTTCCCTGTTCCCTAATCTCAACCGTTAACTTTACTTGTGTCCACCCACTTATGAGAATGATCATCAAAATTAAACAGGGAAAGTGAGCCTATATCGGGTTTCGTTTGGATTGAGTCTAAACTCCAGATTAAACCAAGATCGGCTTTCCCTACTCTGAAGCGGGGAAATGCTAATTGTTTTTTAGAGAAATCCTGGTCATAATCCATTGATTGAACGGGTAAGTTATTGTTTATTCTCCCGTTACTCAGCCCTCAAACTCATCCTCAGATGTGAGAGGTGATCCCATGCAAACGGTAAAATGGTGGCAAAATTCTGTAATTTATCATATAGTTCCTCGTAGTTTCCTCGATACGAGTGGTGATGGTGAAGGGGATCTTAATGGCATTATCGCCAAGTTAGATTACATCGCCGCCCTAGGCGTAGATGCCATTTGGTTGTGTCCGATTTATGAATCGCCACGGGAAGATTTGGGATATGATCCCACGGATTTGCGCTCTATCGATCCCATGTATGGCAGCTTGGAGGATTTCCAGCGATTACTTGCCCTTGCCCATGCACGGGGATTGAAAGTGATTGTTGATCAAATTTGGAGTCACACGTCAGATCGGCATCCCTGGTTTCAAGAAAGCCGCAGCAGTCGAGATAATCCTAAAGCGGACTGGTATGTTTGGGCTGATCCGAAACCAGATGGTTCGCCACCCAATAATTGGCGATCCGCTTTTCTGGGTGACAGTGGTTGGACGTGGAGTCCCGAACGCGGACAATACTATTTCCATAACTTTCTCAAGAGTCAGCCGGATCTCAACTGGCATAATCCCGCTGTGATTGAAGCAATTTTGGCAGAGGCGAGGTTTTGGCTGGATTTAGGGGTTGATGGGTTCCGCTTGGATGCGGTTAACTTTTACTTCCACGATCAAGAATTACGAGACAATCCCGTGCGCCCTGCTGATGCGTCCTTACCAGATGGCATATCTCCCAAAAACCCCTTTGCCCATCAACTGTTTAAGTACAACTTCTGTCGCCCGGAAACAATAGAAGTCCTCAAACACATCCGCGAGTTCGTTCAGACATATCCAGGTGTGATTACTCTAGGTGAAGTTACCCTGGCTGAGGATTCAATTGCCCTATCGAGTGAGTATGTTGGTGATCAGCGCTTGCATTTAGCCTACAATAGCGCCCTCTTATTTGACGAACCCATCAGCGCTACCCGCCTGTACCAAACGTTGGAGAAGGTTTTAACTCACTTCCCCGATGGCGGGAATTGTTGGTGTGTCGGGAATCATGATTATGGTCGTCTGCGATCGTGCTGGACGGGTAAAGATGCTGCTGGTAAACCTTACCCAGAGGAATTCTATCAGATGATAGTTGGGCTGCTATTATCCTTGCCTGGAGCATTTTGTCTCTACCAAGGAGACGAATTAGGGTTGCCTGTCGCCAGAATACCCGAAGATATTCCCGTAGAAGAAATCAAAGACCCCTTTGGCAAAGCCCTTTATCCGATTCTTCCTGGACGAGATGGCTCGCGCACACCGATACCCTGGATGGCTGATGCCCTGCATGGGGGCTTTACGACGGCTTCTAAGCCTTGGTTACCTGTTCCCCAATCTCATCGAGAACGAGCAGTTAATCTCCAAGACAATGAACCCAATTCTTTGCTCAATACCTGGCGTCGTTTTCTGCATTGGCGCAAACAGCAACCGGCGCTGATGAGAGGGGATTGTCAGATGCTCAAAACAGAGGAACCGATTTTCGGTTTGATTCGAGAAACGGAGGAGCAGCGGTTAATTTGTTTGTTCAATTTGAGTGAGATGCCAACGGAGTACGATTTATCATCGTATGCTGAGTGTCAGACAATTCGGGGTCTAGATATGACTGCACAGCGACAGGGCAATACGTTGAAAATTCCCGCCTACGGCGCCTTTTTCGGTAATCTGCCTCCGGCGAAAGAAAATTATCCGCCTTTCAGTCCACCTTTAGTTCAGGGTAGAAGAGGCGAGGGCGAATCTGATCGCGTGATGGCGTTGTCTTAGTTCGGCTCACATTTAACGAATGATTGGGGTTTGGGGGAGCTGACAGGCGTAGGTTTTTTACTTTAGGGTGGGGACAAGACAAGGAGGAAAAAACGTACAGCATTTTGTTCGGTCAAGCTAACTTCTAAAAGCCGAAACGCCCTATTTTTCGTTAAAACTCTTCCTTGTCTACTGGTCTACTTGTCTTCCTTGTCTTAGCTGAACCCCAATCTTAAAAAACCTACTCTTGTGAGGTTTGGGGGAGGGGGCTTCCATACAAAGGGAGGCTAAACCATCAGTGAAATTCATAGTGATTAAGCAAGAATTTCCTGAATCATCTGTCGGGCATACCCTACGCCTAGAGGATTAGTATTCAAATAATAGGGGATGAAGATGACCGCTTGGGATAGAGCTTGACCGCGACCTCTTGCCCAAGTGTGATCATCAACATTTAACGTCTCGTAAGTTATGTTCTGCTGCAATGAGTCCGCCAGTTGTATCAATTTGTTGCAGAGCCGTTATAAATTGTGCTAATTCAGTTGCCGTTTGGCATGGGTCTACAAGCTGGTAAATTGAGGCATTTTTACCGTTAAGCCATCTATAGACAGACCAACGATAGGGATATTTTTCATCAGGTTTGCCCTGAGCAAGTGGTAAAGGGATGGCAAGGGGCAGATGGGGGGCAAGGCGGGGCATCCACTCGTGTTCTTTATCAACCTGAGCTTCCGCCCAATCAATTCGAGGAAGTCTTACTGACATATCATGACCTAATCGAAATATGGCGTTATCTGTTCCAGCAGAGGGAATAGGTTTAATCGGTAGATTAGCCCACTGAGGAAACTGTGAAGTAAGTAGGCGGCGCACGAGAGATACGTCGGTACTTACCTCGTTAGCGTGCATTTTTTTAGTGGACATGAATGAGCCCCGACACCCGCCCGGAGTTCAAACTCCGGGCTAAAAGCTCAAGTCCACTAAAGTGGACTAAAACTTTTAATCCGAATGGTACTAACTTAAAACTGATAGATAGTGCCTAGCCTAGGGTATAGCAAGAGTTCCGGCGATTCCAAAAGGCTTAAGTCAGTGCCATTAGACTTAGGTATCCTGCTTGTGACGTTTAAGGGTTGCCGTACTAACCCCTGCTAAAGCCAGTAAACCTAGAACGGTAGCGGGTTCGGGAACGGCAGTAGATTCTGAAACAGTCACAGTTCCAATTGTTGCAGTAGGATTTCCTACGGAGACTGACTCAACGCCATCCATAAACGAAATAACTAGTAAAGCCTGCAAATCTAGAAGTTCATTGCCAGAACCGGAAATAAAGGAGCCTTGGTCGAGATTGTCTGGATCAACGAAATCCATTCCTATGGGCTGATTGAGAGTATCATTCACGTAGAAACTCGGTGAAAAATCTGTTGTGGCGCCCTCCTCGTCAGAAGCAATGGAAAATGCGGATACGGCATCATTTCCACTCCAGTTCCATTCCCAAGCCTTCAACTCATCAGCCGACACAATACCATCAGCCGCATCGCCTTCATCGGCGAAGATAGTACCCGAAATGGAGCCGCCGCCATCCTCTTCCCACCAGCCAGTATATTCAATATCCCAGCTAAAGAGTGCAGCATGAGCAGGTGCAGCAAGTGCAGCCCAACCTAACGCCACTGTTGCCACAAGAGCTAAGCGTTTCATAAAATCACCTAATTGTAAATACAGTTGAACAACGTCTGTCTGCGATCGCCCCAAGCCAAGCCGAAGTTGACAAAACCCCCAACCTTACACCAACTTAGGACAAATGGCACTGACTTTAGAGTTTGTAGTAAGTGCTTTAGCACTTCTGGCACTAAAGTGCCTACTACGAACCCAGCTTAAGTCAGTGGCATTCAACTTAGGACGAATGGCACGCTCCAGCCATTAGGGGGAGCGCCACAACCCTTTACCGTAGGGTGGACACTGCTCACCAGAATACGAGGAGCGTGCCAACTTAGGAACCAACGATACCGCCATCTTTGCGAGTAATCACAACCGTTGCATCACGGGGGATTTTGCCGCTACCTTGGGATGCCGGGAAGTTGGTCAAATCTGGATTCCCATCACCCGGATGCTGAAGGTTGGCAAATAGCGTCCGGCGATCGGGGGTTCTGGTCAAACCCGTTACTTCGCACTCCGTTACCCCAGTGAAGAGGCGACAAATCTCACCCGTGTTTGTGTCAGCAACCAGCAGTTGGTCATTCGGTCTCACGCCATTGATTTCAGGCTGAGTACCATCAGTCTCAATAAACAGCCTGCCATCGGGATCAGACCAAAGACCATCCGGACTACCAAAGGCGCTTTTCTCGGTATCGTGGGTATCGACAGCGAGAACAAAGATGTCCCAGGTGAACGTGGTGCCGACGTGGTTGTCGCTGTCTCGCCACTTGATGATGTGACCAAAGGGATTAGGTGCCAGGGGGTTAGCAGCATCAGGAACTTGACGGCGGGTATTATTCGTGAGGTTGCAATAGATATCACCATTGGCAGCAGCAGCAATCCACTCCGGACGATCCATCGGCGTGGCACCTAGGGTGTCAGCAGCGAGACGGGCAAAGGTTAACACCTCAGCTTGGTCGGCAAACTGAGCCGCCAGAGCTGGATTCTTAATCGTGAGTTCCAGCCACTCACCCGTGCCGTCATCATTAAACTTGGCGACATAGAGCGTCCCTCGGTCTAAGGGGCTGATACGCCGTGCCCGCATTGATCGCCAGTTGCTTTCTGAAACAAACTTATAGATATAGTCAAAGCGTTCGTCATCGCCCATGTATACCACAGCACGACCGCCTCGTCCGACGACCAGCTCGGCATTTTCGTGCTTAAACCGACCCAATGCCGTCCGTTTTACGGGCGTCTGAGAACCGTCCATGGGATCAATCTCGACCACCCAGCCAAAGCGATGCTCTTCGTGGTTGTAACTGGAGTTTGAGAGGTCAAAGCGCGGGTCAAAGTTGTGCCAGCCATAGCCAAACCCTCTGGTAAGGAAGCCATAACGCTCTTGTGCTTCCGTGGGTGTCCAGCTACCTGTAGCGCCGAAGTAACCGTTGAAGTTCTCCTCACAAGTCAGGTAAGTCCCCCAGGGAGTGTGACCATTGGCGCAGTTGTTCACTGTACCTTTTGGAGAATTGCCTGCTGGTGTTTGCAACAGTGGATGATTGGCAACGGGTCCACTAAACGTTACAGGTGTATTGACATGGATGCGGCGAGCATTCGGGCTGCCAACCCGTTGCCACTTGCCATCGATCTTTTGAATCTCAACGACGGATACGCCGTGAGCATGTTGAGAGAGGCGCACATCTTCCAGACTCTCCGGTGTCCGCTTGCCAAGGACATGTGGATTAGTACCAAACTCGTGGTTAATCGCCAACATGCCCCGGTCATTACTATCTCCAATCGGGAACAGCCACATACCATCGTGACCAATTCCAACTTGTTGGGCTTGCTCGGCAGCCGTCGGGCGGGTAGTCGGGTCACCATTATATTCTGGACTACCGGGCTGAATCGAGGTTCCCCAGGGAATCAGCACGTCATACTGGTAATCCTCTGAAACGGTGGGTACGGGTCCTGTACCGTTAACAGCAGAAACAGGTGTAAAGTTGATCAAACGGCTACCTGGAGCTTTGGCGATCGCATGACCAACTCCTTGAGTTGCAGGGGTTCTAGACCCTTGAGTCATCGCCGCCGCCGCACCTCGATCTAACCAGCGATCGCCAGCCAGCGCTGCTAAGAAGCCAGTGGCTGACAGCGCTGCACTACGAGCGAGTACGTTTCGCCGAGACATTCTGGCTTGGAGTATGTCCTGAAACGGACGATTGCCTGACGTATTGCTGCTTCTGTTGTCGTGAATCAATTGCCCTCTCCTATTAATATTGACGCTGTTGTCGGTAATTGTGTGAACTGAAAACTGCTCTAGGCTCGAACTCAGCCACGTCAAGTCAGCCCAGTTTCAAACCGGAAGGGTTTCCCTGGCAAGACGCTACATTTCTCAATCGGGAAACGTTAAGATGTTCTGGTGTCAGTGAACGGTCACATCACTAATTCAATTCATCTAAATAGTCCTGTGCCTCTGCCCCAGTCAGACGACCTTCATCTAAGGCTTGATCGATTTGTGAACTCGGGCGTTGAGTCCCGATCGTCGCCCTGACTGGAGTTTTTGCCACGGTTTCTGTCGGCTGCCCTTGATGATGCTGGAGTAGCATGTATGAGGCATGATAGTGCTTAGTCCAGACACTCACGCGGGGAGTTTCTTGCCACTGAGTACGAGACACAGTAGTCGTGAGAATGGGAACAATTTCGCCGTTGCGATCGCCGACAACCACAACCTGAATGTCTGCAAGATCAGGGTTTTGACTAAATTGACGACGAATTTCGTCGCTGGCAATCGTCTCTGCCCGCTCGAAAAAGTCTCCATACTCAACTTGACCATATACAGACATATCAACAACGATGCTTTCCGCCTCTGCCTGTACGGGTCGATAACTATCACCAACAAAGCAAAAGAACGCCGCCGCCACCCCGATCAAAAAATAGCGAGTCAAACCTTTGTCCATCCACTCTGTCAAAGCGACTCTTACCACTTCGGGTTGCCATGATTGTCTGAATGAGTTGATGTACATAATTACAAAGACGTTGCACCTAGGTCTTGACGGCGAATCTGAATCAGTCATTTGAAGGCTGAACAGCTTGCTTTGGCGTTAAAAGGAGTTGACTCCGTTTGATGCAAATGTATCCCTAGCGGAATAAGCAAATGCACTTATCGCTCAAACTGGCATCTCACGATTTCAGATGACTATTCTCTAGATATAAATATTATCCGTACTGATTTAAAACCAGGTAATCTCATTGTTAAGAATTCGTCCCAGACGTTTACATCGGGAGCATGTTACCTTTGTAGGCTGGGTTCTTGGAACGTAGGCGGAGCATTCTTTTTGAGTAACCCAACCCAGGGAGAGCCTGTTGGGTTTCGCTATCGTCCAACCCAACCTACTTTGCTGTAGTGGTGCTGATATTTTCCCCACATCTCACACCCGACCTGCACTACACACAGTTTCAGTTTAGTGTAATAATACAAATGATTGATTTGTATTGGTTTTATTGCCGATTCATTAGGATTCGCAATTTTTTCGTGACTTTGTTGCCCTGAGTCAGCAATTTGCGATTTCTTGAAACTCGATCGCACAGGAAAGATAAATGTGATGAAACTTAGTCAAGTTCTTGCTCAACGATTTTCCCTCATCGTTACTCCGGTAGTAACAAGCTGTTGTGTGACTACGACACCAACGTTAGCTGCAACTCTAGCTACATCTGAAGCCTGGGTCAATTTGGATAACTTCAGTCACGCTCCTGTAGATATTTTTACTCTAACTGATACCCAAACTCTGGCAATTGCCAGGAATAGTCAGGCAGTAGCTAATGCTAATGCTGATGCAAATTTTGTCACTGATCCCTTAGGTACAATGACCAAAGCGAACAACAATTCATTGAGTACAGCCCAGGGTGAAGGTAATAGCTACTTTGCACTAGCCGAAAGTAATGCTGCTGTCATTGGCTACAATTTCATGCTCGAAGAAGATGAAACATTTTTCTTCGATTTTAATGCATTTTTAGGACTAAAAAGTTCAATAGACGATCCAGAATTTGAACGGTCAAATGCAAAAGCTGAAATAGCGTTGAACCTTTACGACACTACAGATGCAGATAATTGGCAACTTTTAGATTTCCTGATTATCGCTGGACAGTTAACCACTGCAGGGAATGGGGATTTTCTTAGTGATGACAAGAGTACTGGCTTAACTTATTTCCCCAGACATACTACGTTTGAGACAGCCTTTACCGGAAACCAAGAAATGGCTGAAGCCTCCGTTAAAGGAGAGTTATCTCGGACATTCAACAGCTTAACTTACCTGACTTTAGTAGAAGCTAAAACCAATCGGGTAATGGTTAAAACAGTATCTGAATCATCCACGTTATTAGCTTTACTAGTTTTCTGCCTGATCGGAGTTGGATGGGGAATCAAAAACAAACTTTCTTAATATTTGCCAGAGCGATCATTCTCGCGCTATCCCACCCACATTCTCAATAAAATTGGGTTTATATCAAGAAAGCTTTGTGGTAATTTGTTAAGCATCGTGGCAGCGCTTGAATTTGAAAGCCTTGTTAAACAAGGTTTTCAGGATTGTTAGAAAAGATGCGTATAGGGGAGAGAGGCGACTCTCAAACCTTACCCGCTCAATGAAAACTAGATGCAGAGGAACTTGCTGAAGAACTACTGCTATAACTATTTCCAGAATCAATTTTAACGGTGACGTCGTGATTAATTTTTATCTCGCCATCCCCGGCTGCACTAGTCATGCTCTGAGCGATCGCCGTTCTTTTACCGTCCGATGAGGTTATCTTTTGTCTAATAATTCTCCAGTCGATCACCATTCAGATTCTCCCTATCAGATAAAAGGAACTCATTAAACCATTTGACTATGAAGTCTATAGGTTAACTCCCTCGCTAACCACTCCTGAAACATTTTATCCAGAATTTCTTGACATCTCTGTGGCGTTAATTTAGCCGGGATAAACTCTTCAACCTGAAAAATCGAGTAACCTTGGTCGATCTGGATGGGACCGATCACCTTTCCGGCTGGAGTCCCAAAAACCAGTGCGGCTATATCCGGCTTTAAGTTCCAACGGTAAAGCTTACCTTCATATCCACATTGATGTCTACGCCTCTCATCAATGTCATAGATGTGAGCGGCTTGATAGAAGCTGATTTCCTGTTCTTCAATTTCATAGACGAGTTCTTCTGCCAACTTCTCATCCGCTAAAATAATTTGATAAAGCAATACCTGGTCAAATTCCAGGCGATTTTGGCTAAAAAACGTTTCTACCTCCTGAGAAAACAGACAATCCGCTAATTTCTTCGCCAATAGCCGATCGCGAATTCCAGCTTCCCAGTCATCTGGTGTTATCTTCTGATCAGCGAGCCAAGCTACGGCGTCTGAAGCCTTTTGCAAGTGCTTAGCTTGCCGATAGCGATCTGCCTCTGCTTGGATTTCTTCTGCTGCAATTGTTACTCCCTTTTCTTCAGCGGTTTGATTGATAATACTTTGATATAATATGTTCTGATAAACTTCCTTTAATTGTATATTTTTCTTTAAGAAATTAAGAATTTCATCGAGTTCAACAGATGCACTTGGACGATTATTCATGTTTAGCCACAATTCTCGGTAGGAGAAGGTCAACAATTATTTTCCAGTAAGCTATTGATTGGAAAAGTTGCCAATCAATAGCCTACAGTGTTAATGTCAATGTCCCATCGCTTTAGAAAGCATTGGCATTGGTAAATACGGATACCAAAGTGAAACCATCTGAAATAGCACCAGCTCCTCCCCCTGCTGCGGCTGTGGAGTATTCTGTTCCGATGGCAACCGAATAACCGCTTCTGTCAAAGGAATAGTTGACAAAATAATCGGCGTTGTAGTCAGTTGCAGCGCTAGCAGCATAGCTACTATAAGAGGAAGAACCTCTTAAAAAGGTACTTAAACCTCCTTGGACTTGTTCTTGACGATGATCAGAACATTGACTCTCACAGAAATTTAGATCGACAATTCTTAGTTGACTCATACATCTCTCCTTTTCAAGAAACCGCTGAGAGCTTTTTAACATTTAATTTACATTTATATATGTTTTAAGCTTCAGCGATTTCTCTAGTTAACTACTTCCTTGCAAAATGGCTCAAGCTAAAACCCTGTAGAGTCCGAGCTAGAACGAGACGAAGAAGATGATGAAAAGCTGCCAAAGAAAGAGCGTCCAGCAAAGGTCGAAGTAGACGTGAAGGTGTCGGTAGCGGAGAAGAACTGACCGAAGGCTGATGCCGAAGCAAAAGCATCCGATTCACTAAAGGCATCTCCACCTTCAATCTTGTTGGCTTCACCAACAAATTCCAAGTGTTCTAAATCCGAAATAATCATGAGATGGAACTCCTTAAGTATCTAAGTGATGGTATTTTTACAACCAGCTTTCTGTCTTTTTTTTGGTTGTGAATTTAATAGTAATGTTAATCCCTGGTGAGCGGCTGCCATTTTGGCAGAGTTGTGTAAAGTTTTATGAAGTTTTATCGAGGTAGCTCAGACTGAGACTGATAGCCAGTTACGGCGTATCAGGCAAAGGAAGAGAAGGCACACAGAGAAAGTAACAGTACTATGGACGAAGGCAACTCCCGAGGATAAGGAGTTGCCTTCAAGAATTAGACAGGTATTGCTTTGACTGGAATGCTAATGATTCAGTTCAAGCTCAGAAAACCTTGGATTTTAGACCGAACCCATTCCATCTGGAGTGAATTGGATAGTAATCCTGGGTTTGCCCCGCTACCTCGTATCTGCGCTTGTTTTTCGCTGACATCCTCTAGATAAGGCAGATCACTAATCTGGCTCAAGGATTTTCCTGAGTATTTACTATTTAACTTGATTCCAGAAGACTGGCGATTTGGGTGACTTGCATGGGTTGCATCGTTCTCCTCTTGAGAAGCTTGCTCGTTTTCTTTGACCAATCGGCGGTAAGTCCGGTATGGCAGGTAATGTACAGGATTGTAACCCGCATAACGAAGAAGCAAATAACAAGCCCAAGAATACTTACCATCAAGGATTGCATCGATGATAGGGTTAAGTTGATCGGGTTCAATCGCTTTGTTACCACTGGTCTTGGAAGAATAAATTGGCTGTGCCATGATGCTTACTATCAGAGTATCTTTTGAGTACAAAGGCAGGTCTCATTCAGTGAAGCTCTATAAGTTAATGCCATCTTCTTGCAACTGCCGGATCGGGTCGAGCAAGATGTCTGCAATGCGGCGGTGACGGACAATAATTTCAGCCGTACCCGTCTGACCCGCTTTCAACCGGATAGTTTCACCGTTAGCGCTGACCGAGGAGCGATCAAGGGTCACTTCGATTTTATAAACTTCCCCAAGTTGCTCATCTGGCTTGGTATCTGGGGAGATAAAAGTAACTTTGCCCCCGATCACCCCATAATCTTGATAGGGATAAGCATCGAATTTGATTTTCACGGGCATTCCTGTCTTAATCCCACCGGCTTCTTGGTTAGGTAAGCTGGCTGAAAGTACTAGGGGCATCCCTTGGGGAGCAATTTCAGCAATGGTTTGTCCCGATTGGACGACTTCACCAGCATTGGAGACGTGAAGGGATAAGACAACTCCCTCGACGGGAGTCGTGAGGGAGAGTTGTTTTAACTGGGTTTTAGCTTTATTGAGCAGATTGGTTGTCTGATCAATTTTGGCTTGTAGCTGGGTTTTTTGAACCTCAAGTTCCTTAATTTTGTGCTCAACGGTTAGCAGCGCTGTATTCTTTTCGGCTTGCTTCTGGGTTAATTCCGCTTGGAGTTGCTCAGCTTGGGCTAAAGCTTGCTGTTGCTCGGCTTGGAGTCGCTGAGATTCAGCTAAGGTTTGCTGGAGTTCACCTTCGGTTTGGGTAATCGTGCGCTGGCGATCGCGCAAAGCTTGCTCCCGTTGAAACACCACTTCAGCCGCGATCGCACCATCTTCCAGCAAGGGTTCTAACCGTTGGAGTCTAATTTTTTGGGCAGTGGCATCATCCTCCAATTCACTCAGTAGCTGTTGTTGGTTGGCTGCATTCACCTGGTTCTGAGCGATCATTACCTCCTGAGCCTTTGCTTGCGCCTTGGCTTGAGTGATCGCGGCTTCTTGAGCCTTTATTTGAGCTTGGGCAATCGCGGCACGAGTTTGCGTTTCCAGATGAGTTTTTTCAATCAGGGCTTGGATTTGACTCAATTCCGTTTGGTAGGATGCTTGCTCTTGTTCCAGGCGCTTAACTTCAGCCAGAGCAATTTGGTGATCCAGTTCCACTAATACCTGATCGGTTTTAACTATCTCACCTTCTTCAATGTGAATTGCCTCAATTTTCCCCGCAGCAACCGGATGAATTTTATAGACATCGCCTTTAGGGACTAACTGCCCTCTGGCGTAACCGACTTGATCTATTTTTCCGAATGTTGCCCAAGCTACAAACGCCAAGGAAAACATTACTCCACCTAATATCAGGTAACGGGGAAGTGCAGAGGGGGGCTGATCCAGCACAGCCTGTAAGGATGTAGACCAATGATCCTGATGGGCAGAAGCTGTCGGTGAGGTTCCTGAGTCAGAGGTATCTGGGCTATGAGCCGGGGTCTGGGATTTGGCATCTCTTTCCTGGATAGCTACACCCCCCCAGATCCAGGCTGATTCAGTTCCACTGAGATTCTGAATGTCATTGCTGTTTGAGTCAAAAACCGGATCGGGGACAGGGGCAAACGGCTTAGAAAAGCCCAATGAGCGAATTGGTATGATATCTTTCTTCATTGTCAACCACCCTTATAGAGTCTCAGAGCTTTTGATTGAGATGTTTCATTAGTCCCAGCCATAAAGGTATAACTTTCTAGCTTTGAACTACTGATCCTTTCTCTGTTTTCAACGTGCCTTTTTACGCAAACAGTCGTTTTTGTAATAAAAATATACAAACTTCATTTTCCTCTTGCCATTTCACCCAAAACAAAGTAAAATGAAAGACTGTGCATTTAGTTTTAATTAACTTTCCTCTAGCATTTCCCACTTGATCAATTTTGCCAAACGTCGCCCACGCGCCAACTAAGACGTGATGCTTATTCGGCAAAAAAATTGATTGAACGGTTCGATCTAGGCTGCTCCTCTAGAAAAGAGTTGGCTTTACTCAAGTTGCCTAGTCCGAACTGGGAAACACTGGCATTCTGTCACTTTTTATACTAGGTGACTATGAAGTCGAAATGAATTCACCTTTAGGGGGATATATTTTTTGGTCATTTGTCATGTGTTAGGGAACAGGGAACAGGGAATAGGCAATGGGCAATGGGCAATGGGCAATGGGCAATAGGTAAGGTAGAGTTTTGAGTTAACCTCCCCCATCTCCCCCAGCTTCCAGACGTTCCAGCCGAACGTCTCTACAAAAGGTATCCACCCACTTACAAATCAAGCTGCTGCTGCGCTAGGTGATAATAAAGTCCTCCTTGGTCGATCAGTTGGTCGTGATTCCCCTGTTCAACCAAAATGCCTTTATCTAAGACCAATATGCAGTCAGCATGGCGTACTGTAGATAGACGGTGAGCAATAATTAACGTGGTGCGATCGCGACTAATCCGAGTCAAATTTTGCTGGAAACGCCGTTCCGAATCCGTATCCAGAGAACTGGTAGCTTCATCTAGCACCAGAATCCTCGGATCACCCAACAGCGCCCGGGCGATCGCAATCCGTTGGCGTTGTCCTCCAGACAGACTCGCCCCCCGTTCTCCCACTTGGGTATGGTATCCCAAGGGCATATCTTCAATAAAGGCGTGGGCTTCGGCGAGTTTCGCCACCTCCACCACTTGATCTAACGTCACATCCTCGGCATAAAGGGTGATGTTTTCCATAATCGTTCCCGAAAACAAGAAACACTCTTGGGGAACCACCCCTAACTGCGCCCGTAACGACTGGGGCGAAGCATGGCGTAAATCATGCCCATCCAACCAAATTCGCCCACTGGTGGGATGATAAAGTCCTTGTAGGAGATTGACTAGCGTCGTCTTTCCCGAACCACTGCGACCCACAAGCGCCACAGTTTGCCCCGATTCCACCTGCAAGGAAATATTCTGTAGGGTATTACGTTCTTGCTGGTCGGAATAACGAAATGTCACATTATCAAACTTAATATCTCCCTGTAGTCGGGGAAGCACTAATAAGGGATGCTGGGGGCTTTCTTCCGGTTCTGCCTCAAAAACATCATTCAGGCGTTCCACGGATACGGTGACTTCTTGTAACTCATCCCACAGTCCGACTAATGCCAAAACTGGACTGATCACATTGCCAATCAGCATATTAAATGCCACAAACTGACCAATGGTGAGTTGGTCTTGGATCACCAAGGTAGCACCATACCAGAGTAATGCCGTATTCCCCAAGGTTTGGAATAAACCCCCGGTTGACTGCAACCCATTCGCCAGTTTCTGACCGCGAAATCGGGCATTCAGCATCCTAGTCAGGCGATCTTCCCAGCGCCAGCGTAACTCTCGTTCAGCGGCGTTGGCTTTGACAGTCGCCACACCGTTCATCATTTCCACCAGTGACGAATTTTGTCCGGCGTCTTCCTTAAAGATTTCGCGCGACACCCGGCGCAGGAAGGGACTGGCGAATAGGGTTAATAGGGCAATGGGCGGAATAATTGCTAGGACGACTAAAGTTAATTTCCAGTTGTAATACGCCATCAACCCGATATAAACCACCGCCATCAGCGCATCTAACCAAGCGGTAATCGCTTTGCGGGTGAGGAAACGCTGCAACTTCTGGTTTTCCTGCACACGGGTGATAATATCCCCGACATGGCGGGATTCAAAGAAGGAGAGGGGTAAGGTTAGGGTATGGCTAATAAAGCCACCAATCAGGGTTAGATCAATACGATTGCCAAAATAATCTAAGAGATACTGTCGGGTGGCTCGAATACCGATACGCCAAATGCCAAATAAAAGTAAACCAACGGCGAAGACATGCAGCGTGATAAAGCTTTTGTGGATGACCACCCGGTCGAGAATAATTTGGGTAAATAGGGGTGTAATTAGTCCAAAAAGCTGGATTAATAGAGAGGCTAAGATAATTTGCCCAATCAGCATCCGGTAGGGAGACAGGGCGCTGATAAATTTACCGAAGGAGATTTTTTGACTTTCTACCTCTTTGAGGCGTTCCGTTGGTTCGATGAGTAACGCATAACCCGTCCAACCCTCAATAAACGCTTGGCGAGAGAGTTTGCGCTTCCCCACCGCCGGATCAGCCACCAACATGCGATCGCCTTTACACCAGTAAACGACAACATAGTGATTTCCGCCCCAGTGGGCAATCCAAGGCTGTTTGATTTCCGCTAAACGACTCAAAGACGCCCGTACCGGTCGGGCTTGAAATCCCAGATTATCAGCAGCTTTGGCTAAGGCGGATAGAGATGCACCCGTCCGCCCGACACCCGCCAGATTCCGCAGGGAGGTGAGGCTAAATCGCTTCCCCCAATAGCGTCCCACCATCGCCAGACAAGCCGCCCCGCAATCGGAACTACTCTGCTGTTGAACAAAGGGATATCCTCGCCAAAATGCCCGCCGTATCCGGCGTTTGGGTTTGGGAAAGGTGATGGATTGGGATTCGGATTGGTCTTGGGGTGCAGCTTCAGGGGATTTAGTCGGGGTAACCTTGCGGGTTTTCTGGACGGGTAATACCGCCTTTTTCTTCGCGGCGGATGGGATATGTCCGTTTTCAGATTTTTCTCCATCCTCGGTGTCTGGAGAGAGGATAGGCGCGATAGATTGAGCGGTTTGCCAATGATCGGTACTGAGTCGATAGACCGATAAATCCGTCTGGGCTATCCAATCCTCTGGGATGGTTTGGGGATATCCCCAACTGTCGCCAATATCGGGGGGTGAACTGTCATCCCCTTGACTAGCAATGTCACCGTGACGCAACCAGAACCGACCTGCGTCGGGTGGGGTGGATTGGATGAGGGGTTCTCCGGCCCGAATCTGTTCGGTATCTAAATAAGGAAGGAGTTGCTGCAGATCCTGGCTGGGAATGTCTGCTAACTCGGTATTGGTTTTGAGAAACAGGAGGCGTTGGCGGTAACTAATGGTTGAGGTGAGGTGGTCTTGTAGCTCAGGAAGCCGCTCAAACCATTGATTGAGTTGGGTTACAGGCATCCGCGCCACGAGACCGGAACTAACCGCCCGGACTTGGTAGGGTAAAGTGCGATCGCCAACTAGAGTATCCGCGCCAAAACTCTCACCGGATTCGAGTACCCCCGCCGATACATGACGTTTTTGGCTGGGATTGTAACCCAGTAGCCGCACCCGACCTTGACAAACGAAGTAAAGGTCATTAGGGTTCAGTTCAGATTGATCCGAATTCGGGGATTGGCTAGAGGCGCGATCGCGAAACAAGTCATCACCGAGTTCAAATTCATACCATTCTAAACCTTGACAAAACTCCGATACTAAATCGGCATCAACATCCCATTGGTTCAGGAACGAGTGGATCACAGCCAAGTTCTGAGTCTCAGTTGGTGATGAGTGATCGTGCAATTGCCCCTGATTTTTGAGTTTCTGATTCATTCCTCACTCCTCAGCCTGGGCATATTCAAAAGCATAAGCAGCTACTCTAGCAAATTAGGTAATACTTTTTGAGTACCTTTAGGTCGTTGACAAAAACCAGGTTATATTTTATACAGACAAACTATCCCTTCGGGTGTGGGGTGTGGGGTGTCGGGTGTCGGGTGTGGTTTGTATAGCAGTACTCAGGCAGGTAGTGACCTTCGTTCCTGTTCCCTGTTCCCCTTCCTAACCCAAATGTCCAGCCTTAGACCGATAACCTCGAAGATGATGATTTTGAGTTTACGCGCCGTGATATTCTAAGACTTTGCCACCTGATCCCCAGGATCTGGCAAGTGTTTGATCTTCCATGAGCCTTGACAAAAACGGCATGTTCTCATCTAACTTTCCCCAAGAAAATGGACAATCTGGTCACAGTAGTAGTAATGTAACGCTCACTGATGAAGCGGGGCGATCGCTAAATTGTTCAATCGAGCATTCTCTGAATGTGGAAGGAATCGACTATTTACTCCTCCTCCCTCTTGATTCACCCGTCGAAATTGTCGCCTGGGATGAGGATGATCAAGCCGACGATCTCGCGGATGCTACCCTCGTAGAAGACGAGACAGAAATCGATGAAATCTTCTCCGATGCCCAAGCGGTTCTCGCTGAACAAAATCTCATCCTGAAACGCACCGCGTTTACGCTAACCGTCGCGGGTGAACTTCCGCCAGCGGATCAGGAGGAAATTCTCAGCATTGAACTTGCCGAAGAAGAGGTGGAACTCGAACCCGAACAATTGCAATTGTTGGCGAATTTTTACCATGAAGAACAAGAGTACGGAATTTACACACCCCTTGATCCGCTGCTCTTTTTCGCCAAACGCAACCCTAATGGTCAATTAGAACTCTTATCGCCCGAAGAATTCCAAAAAGTCCAACCGCTACTAGAAGAGTTATTATTTGAAGACTTAGATTGATGGAATGAGGAATTTATTGTTCCCCATTCCCCATTCCCCATTCCCCATTCCCTGTTCCCCATTCCCTGTTCCCTGTTCCCTGACAAATGACAAATAAAACAGTTCAACAATTCTCTAAATGGTCTTATTATCTTGCCTTACTCCCGGTAACCATGGTAATCGGTTTATGGCAGGGATGGGCATGGTGGAGTTGGGTACAGTCTCCCCCTGTCGATCAATCCGTAGACGCATCAACTAATACCCTACAAATTCAGATTCCCACCGGAACAGCCGCCCAGCAAATCGGTTTTGATTTAGAAGCAGCGGGTTTAATTCGTTCAGCCAATGCGTGGAGACTCTGGGGTTATTGGTTAAAACTGCAAGATCCCGACGGTGGATTTAAAGCTGGAACCTATAAACTATCCCCCAGTCAACCCTTACCCGAAGTTGCCCAAAAAATTTGGACGGGTGAAGTGATGCAACTCTCATTCACGATTCCCGAAGGATGGTCCCTCCAGCAGATGGCAACCTATTTTGAATCCCTGGGATATTTTAAAGCACAAGACTTTCTGGCGGCGGCGAGTCAGATTCCAGAGGAACAGTTTCCCTGGTTACCCAGTAACTTACCGCACCTAGAGGGCTACTTATATCCTGACACCTATCAACTGCCAAGCGATCGCGTCACGCCCCAACAAATTATTAACCAAATGCTCAAACAATTTGAGCAGGTGGCTTTACCTGTGTATCAACAGGGACAACAGCAGACTCAACTCAGTTTACATGAGTGGGTCACGTTAGCCAGTATCGTGGAAAAAGAAGCCGTCGTTGCCGATGAACGCCCCCTGATTGCCGGGGTATTTACCGCCCGTCTTCGCCGAGGGATGAAACTAGAATCTGATCCGACTGTTGAATATGGATTAGGCTTTCGTCAAACTGCCGATCAACCCCTAACTTACGCCCAAGTGGGAACACCCTCTCCTTACAATACCTATCTCAATCAAGGATTACCGCCTACCCCGATTGGTAGTCCCCGATTAGACAGTTTAAAAGCCACACTTAATCCCGAACAAACAGACTATCTGTTTTTTGTCGCCCGCTATGATGGCACTCATTTATTTAGTAAAACATTAGAAGCCCATGAAGCAGCAAGAGACGCCATTCGTAAACAACGGGAAGCGCAGCAAATTCAACAACCTTAAGAATGGAGCTTATTGGGTAAATTTTTGAACCCGTTTTAACGGGTTTGAGCTTTAAGCCAGAACTTTAGTTCTAGGCTGCGATCGCGAAGACTGCTAGGCTAGATGAAGCAGGAACACTGCGACAACCATTCGGTGGGAATAAAGTTATTGGCTGAGGACAAATCACGGCTTATGTCTTGGGTATCAAACTTAGAAAAGATGGCGTGGGTATCAAACTTAGAACCGGACTTAGTTCTGGACGGTCCGATCTTGAGTTTGACTCGAGATATCCTGCAACACTATACGCTTAAAGGATTAGTGCTGGATGTGGATGAAACCTTGGTTCCCCTGAAAGCCTCCCAAGCCTCAGAAGAACTCAGGACGTGGGTTGAAGACATTAGACCCATCGCCTCCCTGTGGCTGGTGAGTAATAATCTGAGTGAGACGCGCATTGGTGGGATTGCTAACTCCCTGAATCTGCCTTATCTCCACGGTGCGGGTAAACCATCCCGACGCAAATTAAAACAAGCCGCCGCCGCGATGAATTTGCCCGTAGAACAAGTAGCCATGGTAGGCGATCGCTTGTTTACGGATGTCTTAGCCGGAAACCGACTCGGTATGTTTACCATTCTCGTCGAACCCATGATGGACCCGACTCAGACTGCCTATTCTTCTCCCATTCGCGATTTTGAAGTCTGGATCACTCAAATTCTTGGCGTATCACTGCCCAGTAAGCAACATAAGTTTACAAAAAATGATAAATAAAAACAAACTGAAATATAAAGAAAAGATTATGAAAAAGCAGTTTACCAAAAAATCATGAGATTCTGATAATAGTTCAAATGGGGTCAGCCATTATAAAGACCCTAACCATAATAAAAACACCTGTTATAATTCCATAGCGAGCGCTATATCCCTGAGTTGAGGACGTAGCGCTCTATTGTGTTGAGAGGGGAAGATGGGGAAGCAATGTAGAGACGTAGCATGCTACGTCTGGGAGCAGGGGAAGATGAGGGAGATGAGGAAGATGGGGAAGATGGGGAAGATGGGAGACAAAATTTCTATTGCCTATTGCCTATTCCCTGTTCCCTGTTCCCTGTTCCCTAACAAATGACAAATGACCGAAACAATTGTTGTCAAAGTGGGTACATCCAGCCTGACTCATCCCGAAACGGGTCAATTAGCGCTGTCAACGATTGCGATGCTAGTGGAAACGCTGACAAGGTTGCGTTCCTCTGGGTATGGTGTAGTCTTAGTCACCTCTGGCGCCGTGGGAGTTGGGTGTGGACGATTGGGATTAAAGACTCGCCCTCAAACTCTCGCCCTCAAGCAAGCTGTGGCGGCTGTAGGTCAGGGACGGTTAATGCGAGTCTATGATGATTTATTTTCCAGTCTAAGCCAAGCGATCGCGCAAATTCTGTTAAGCCGCCAAGACTTGGTACAGCGCAGTTGCTATGTTAATGCTTACGCGACATTTCGAGAACTGTTGCAGCTTGGCGTCATTCCCGTAGTGAATGAAAATGATACCGTCGCTGTCGAGGAACTCAAATTTGGCGATAACGATACCCTTTCTGCAATGGTGGCGAGTTTAATCGAAGCCGATTGGTTATTCTTATTAACCGATGTTGATCGACTCTATTCGGCTGATCCGCGTCAAGTCCCCGATGCTGAACCGATTACCCTGGTGAACAGCATGGAAGAGTTAGCCGAACTTCAGGTACAAACTGGGAAAGCGGGTTCTCAGTGGGGAACCGGGGGAATGGTAACCAAAATTACCGCCGCTAGAATTGCCACGAGTGCGGGAGTGAGAACCGTGATTACTCAAGGACGACACCCCGAAGCGATCGAAAAAATCTTACAGGGAGAACCATTAGGAACGCAATTTGCCCCCCAACCGCGAACCGAAAACGCCCGTAAGCGTTGGATTGCTAATAGTTTAGTTCCGGCGGGTAAGCTGTATTTAGATCAGGGTGCAGTCAGGGCAATTTGTCAAGGGGGTAAGTCTCTATTAGCCGCTGGAATTACCGCAATTGAGGGTAATTTTCACGCCTCGGATGCGGTACAACTCTGTGATAGTCATGGCGTAGAAATGGCGAGAGGATTGGTCAACTACAGCAGTCTAGAATTACAGAAAATTCGGGGACATAAATCAACCGACATTCCCGAAATTTTGGGCTACGGTGGGGCAGAAACAGTCGTGCATCGAGATAACCTAGTTTTGAGTAATGTCTGACCTCATCAAGATAGGGAAGATGGCGTTGTAGGGGTTTGGTCTCCAAACCCCATTTCTTATGTAGGGGGAGATAGGGGAGATAGGGGAGATAGGGGAGTTGTAGGGGCGGGTTTGACAGCTAACGGGAAGGTTTTCACCCTGATATCCCTAAACCCGCCCCGACTAAATGACCAATGACCCTCTCCTGCTAATTGGCATCTTTAAATTGGGCGGCTTAAAATAGAGTCATCAATTGACCTCAGTACCATTTAAAACCATTATGTCTGGCTCTTATGATGCCTTCATTTCTTATGGACGAGCCGATAGTAAAGCATTTGCCAATCGGCTACAACAACGACTGTTTGCAGAAGGGTTAAAGGTCTGGTTTGACCAAAATGATATTCCCTTGGGGGTTGATTTTCAAAACCAAATTGATGAAGGGATCGAAACATCCCATAACTTTCTATTCATTATTGCGCCTCATTCAATTAATTCGCCCTATTGTCGCAAAGAAATTGAGCTAGCTATTAAGCTGAATAAACGCATTATCCCCCTGTTGCATGTTGAACAAATTAGCCAGGAAACCTGGAAGCAGCGGAATCCGAATGGCACAGAGGCGGAGTGGGAAACCTACAAAACCAAAGGCTTGCATTCCAGTTTTCCGAACATGCACCCAGCTATTGGTAAGATTAACTGGGTGTATTTTCGCGAAGGAATCGACGATTTTGATACTGCTTTTGCAGGTTTGATAGAATTATTGCAGCGTCATCAGAATTATGTTGAGCAACATACGCAGTTTTTAGTCAAAGCTTTAGCATGGGAAAGAAACCAAAAACAGACGAAGTATTTATTAATTGGTGAAGAACGACAACAAGCTGAAGCATGGCTGAAAATTCGCTTCAACGATGAGCAACCCCCCTGTGTCCCCACGGATCTTCATTGTGAGTTTATTACCGAGAGTATTAAAAATGCCAATAATTTGATGACTCAGGTATTCCTCTCCTACAGTGAGGAAGATAAATGGGTCATGCAGCAGATTTGTAATCGTTTGCGGCGAGAAAGTTTTACCGTTTGGACAAATAAGACCGATATTCAAACCGGAGAAGCCTTTCAGGAGGCAATTAATCGAGGAATTGAAGAAGCTGATAATCTAGTTTATTTACTGTCACCGGATTCGGTTACATCGGAGTATTGCCAGCAAGAGTTAGATTATGCTTTATCCCTAAATAAGCGAATTATCCCGATTAGAGTGCGAGATGTAGCTAAGGAAAAGACCCCCCAGGTTTTGCGGGATTTGCAGTACATTGATCTGACCGATAATGTGCAGGACGAAGATTATCAGATCGATGAAAACCAACTGCTAAGAATTCTGTATCAGGATGCTTCCTATTACCATGAACATAAACTTTTACTCACCAAAGCCTTAAAGTGGGAACGACAGCATCGAAATCCAAGTATTTTATTGCGGGGATATAATTTACGCCAAGGGGAAGCTTGGTTGAAGGTTGCCCAGCAGAGAAGCCAGCATCCGCCTATACCATTAATTGAAGAATTTATCAGCGAAAGTCTGCGCCAACCTCCCGGACTATCTCTAGATGTATTTATTTCCTATTCTCGCAGGGATTCTGATTTTGCCCGGAAGTTAAATGATTCCTTACAAATTCAGGGAAAAACCACCTGGTTTGATCAAGAAAGCATTGCCTCTGGTGCAGATTTCCAGCAGGAGATTTATCGCGGTATTGAAAATTCCGATAATTTCCTATTTATTCTCTCCCCTCGCGCCGTCAATTCTCCCTACTGTGCTGATGAAGTAGAATATGCGGCAAAGTTGAATAAACGCTTTGTCACGGTATTGCATATTCCGGTTAATCCGGCAGAGTTGCATCCTGAATTAGCCAAAGTACAGTGGATTGATTTCAATCAAAACCAGCGAGAGTTTAATGCCAATTTTAACCAATTGGTGAGAACCTTAGAGACGGATCGAGACCATGTTCATAATCATACTAAATGGTCGCAACGGGCGCTGGAATGGGAAAAAAAAGACAAGAGTGAGGATTTACTGCTGCGGGGCAATGAATTTGCGATCGCCGAAACCTGGTTAATTGAAGCCGAGGAACAGAAGAAACAGCCAAAACCAACGGCGTTGCAAACGCAATATATTCAAGCCAGTCACGCCGCCATTCAAGCCGGAGTTGCTAAAGAAAAACGGCGGGTGATGATTTTGAGGTCTTTATTGGGATTAGTGACGGCGGCGTTTGTGATGTCTCTGGGGGCGGGTGTTGTGGCATTCAGTCAGTATCGTAAGGCTGAATCCCTCCGCCGTATAGCGGAAACAGAAAAGTTAATTGCCCTGAGTAATGCGTCTGAAGCCTTGTTTATTTCTGATCAAAAACTTCCGGCGCTACTCGCCGCTTTAAAAGCCGGAATAACATTTAAATTTGCCCAGGATAAAGTAGGTAAAGCCCAGATTAAAGCAGATATTATTACCGCCCTCCAACAAGCGATTTACTGGGTGAGAGAACGAAATCAATTTGAAGGACATACCGAACAACTATGGTATGTTACAGTTAGTCCGGATGGCAAAATAATCGCGACAGCTTCCCAAGATGGTACAGTCAAACTCTGGAATCCAGACGGTGCAGAACTGCAAACGCTAAACGGGCATAAGGGTACAGTATTTGCGGTTAGTTTTAGTCCAGACGGTCAAACGCTGGCGACGGCAGGTGGGGATAAAACAGTTAAATTATGGACGGTTGAAGGGCAATTAAAACAAACGTTAATCGGTCACAGTGCTGCGGTACGGGATGTGAAGTTTACGCCAGATGGACAACAGATTATTTCTGGGAGTGAAGACCAAACCGTCAAACTCTGGACAACCGATGGGCAATTGAGGCAAACTTTTGCAGGTCATCGCGATCGCATTAATCGGATTGCGGTTAGTCCTGATGGTCAGCACTTTGCTACAGCAAGTGAAGACCAAACCGTCAACCTGTGGACAATTGAGGGGCAATTTCGCCAAAGGTTTACGGGTCATAATGCGGCGGTTTGGGGTGTGAGTTTTAGTCCGGATGGGAAAACCATTGCCACGGCAAGTAATGACAAAACCGTCAAACTCTGGAATCAAGATGGTACTCTATTGAAAACACTCACCGGACATACCGATGGGGTGTTGGCGGTGAGTTTTAGCCCAGATGGAGAAAAAGTTGCCTCCGGGGGGTATGACCAAACAGTGAAACTGTGGAATCGCGATGGTAACTTAGTTGATACTTTGAGTGGACATACCAACTTGATTTCCAGTCTAAGTTTCAGCCCTGATAGCAAAACACTTGCCAGTGCCAGTTTTGATCACAGTGCTAAACTCTGGCAAATTGCTGGGGTTGGGTTGCATACCTTGTCAGAACATGATAATTGGATATTCAGTCTAGCTTTTAGTCCCGATGGGGAACAGTTAGCCACGGCGAGTCGAGACAGTACCGTTAAACTCTGGACTCGTACTGGACAATTAATCACGACGCTAAAACAGCATCAAGAAGCTGTGTGGAGTGTGAATTTTAGTCCCGATGGGCAAACTATCGCCACAGCTAGTAACGATCGCACCGCCAAACTTTGGGATCGTCAGGGGAATCTGCTAACCACCTTGATGGGACATCAGCGCGGTGTCTTGGGTGTGAGTTTTAGTCCCGATGGACAGACGATTGCTACAGCCAGTGATGATCAGACGGCGAAACTGTGGACGATTGACGGAACTTTGCAACAAACTCTGAGGGGACACCAAGGAACTGTGCATCAAGTCCACTTCAGTCCAGACGGGCAAACCATCGCCACAGCCAGTAGTGACCAAACCGTGAAACTTTGGGATCGTCAGGGAACATTATTGAACACCTTAACCGGACATATTGGTTTTGTTCTCGATGTGAATTTCAGCCCGGATGGGCAAACTATCGCCACAGCGAGTCATGACCACACCGCTAAACTCTGGGATCGCCAGGGAAACCTGTTAACCACTTTAACCGGACATAGTGATGAAGTACAAGCGATCGCCTTTAGTCCAGATGGACAGATGATCGCCACAGCCAGTAACGACCAAACCGTGAAACTGTGGACGATAGACGGTACATTAGTGCAAACATTAACCGGAATTGGCGGTGGAGTTAGGGATGTGCAGTTTAGCCCGGATGGTCAAACCTTAGCCTCTGGGAGTACCAATCACCAGGCAATTCTCTGGGATTTGGACTATGTGGGTGATTTAGATAAGTTGTTGGTTCGCGGTTGTGATTTTGTCCGAGGTTATCTGCAACATAACCCCAACGTCAAACCGAGCGATCGCAATCTCTGTGACAAAATTTGAACAGATAAATGTGTTATGAATACTTGTGGGTGTAAAATCAATAAAGTTCGTTTTTACACCACTGCCCTCAAAACCCTGAGATGGCTTGCCGACCTAATCGCCAAATTTTACATTAACAGAGGGTTGAAACCATTGCCCATTGCCTATTCCCTATTCCCTCTCCCCACCACAAAACTTATTCAGCAGCCCCTAACTATTTGCGATCGCTGATCTACAAAATGAGTTCGATGCTCACTCCACCAATTACCCTTGATCTTAAGACCGTTCATCTCACCGATGAGCAATTTTATCAGCTTTGTATTACCAATCCAGACTTGAGAATAGAACGCAATTCTGAAGGAGGTTTAATCCTCATGCCACCCGTCGGCGGTAATAGTGGAAACCGAGAACTTGAACTAGGGGGGGAGCTGTATTTATGGAACCGTGAAACCCAACTGGGCAAAGTATTTAGTTCCTCAACCATCTTCAAGCTACCCGGAGGAGGCGATCGCTCTCCCGATGCCGCTTGGGTGGAACTGTCTCGCTGGCAGGCACTTACCCCTGAACAACGGCAAAAATTTCCTCCCATTGCCCCAGATTTTGTCTTGGAAGTGCGTTCCCCAAGTGATTCTCTAGAAATGCTTCAGACAAAGATGCAGGAATATCTTGATAGTGGGGTGCGTTTGGGTTGGTTGTTTAATCCTCAAGATCAGCAGGTAGAGATTTATCGAGTGGGTGAGGCAAAAGAAATCCGATCATTGCCTACAGAATTGTCTGGAGAAGCTGTGCTGCCAGGGTTTATCTTACGAGTTGCCAGATTCGAGGATTGATAAGTTTTTGACCATACCTATCAACATGAAGCATACAGTTCTTAAAAACAAGATTTATGGATGATCTCAAAGTATACATGTTAACGATTACTGGTTTGGCTCTTATTATTCTAATAGTTGGAGTTTTCTCTAGTGGTTTTGGTTGGATTTGGTTCTTTATTAAGTACTGTATCTTTATATTTAGCATCCATTTGATCACGTCTTTACCTGTAGCAGTACTTTGCCACCTAATCGTTTATCTCATGTTCAAAGGACAAGAAGGACGAGGAAACGAACACCTAAAAATCAACGTCCTTAAATTGCTTCTGATTATTATTTTAACTGCTAGTTTAGTTTTAATCAATTCAGTTTTATCGCAAGCTATTCGATTATCGCTGGAAGATCCACAACGTTCTGATTTATTAGGGTACGCATTCGGTTTTTTATTATCTGGCAGCCCTTACATTCTCTTTTTTAAATATATGAGTATGATGCGGTTCAATATCTGGCTACTGAAGATCTTCTTTAGTTCGATGTATATTGCTTTTTGCTTTTTCTTTGGTTGGATGCCCAGTTTTATAAACAGGTTATCTGAAATCATTGCGGTTTGAGTCATGAACAGTGGTATAGCGGTTCTCAAGTGCTACAAGTAAAAGGTGATCAGTCTTCGCCGACTTCTCAATAACAATAACAGACAATAACTGACATTCATTGAGTCTGAAGCGATCGCAGATAGCATCTCAGCCAGTTTCTGGGTATGATGATCAACAATATCATCGAGCCAACCGCACAGCGGAACAGGCGAAACCCCTCAGTTTTGGGCAGGATCAGGTTCAAGTGACAATAGATAATTAAGGGTGGATCTATGGAAAACGAGACCTTTGAACAATGGTGCGATCGCGTTATGGCTGAATTTGTCAGTCGAGGTCAGCTATTGGAATGGAACACAATCTCTCAATTGGATGAAGGTCGATGGCTTTTAGCCAATTTTGAGCTTGGTTCCACTCCACAGTACGTCGCTGACATGGTACAGCTAGCCAAGACAATCAAGCGCAGAAAACCACCAGAAGCACCATAATGTAAAAGGGTAGTGGCGTGGCACACCCTTTGCAAGATGAATTAGAATTACATCCATAAATTGTAGGGGCGCAAAGCTTTGCGCCCATAAAATCAGCAAATCTAATCCATCATTTTTGCTGTGTCAATCCAGTAGCAGGGGAATAGTTAAATGGCTGAAACAACCACCTATCAGTAATAAACTTTCTGCCCTCTGTCCTGGAGTCTTTTTCTATACAATTACCGGATTTTTCTGATTCTCTGTAGGGGCTTTCAACTGCTCCTCCCGTGCTAAAAACTCCGCCAATTGTCCCTCAATCTGATCCCTAACAATCTGACGATATTCCATAAAATGCTCATTGTGAGCGCAAACAATTAAATAATGCTCCCAAACTGCCGGATTCCGCCGCATCATACTAAACAAATGATGCCAAAACGTCCAGCGTGTCTTCCGTTTCACTCCCTGTCGCCAACAGACAATTGCCACTGCCTTTAAATCCACCCAACTCGGTAATTTAAACGGGGGTTTACACTTCGGTTCTCCCAGTTTCAGGAAATACCGATACACCCGATCTAAATATTGCTGCGGCTCATATAATTGACCAAACGCCTCGACATATTCCCTGGCAATTTCTTCTAAAGGTCGCGTGGGGATAAAATTCATTAACGTTGTCTGATTAATATTGCCATCTTTGCCTCGGAGTCGTCCCTCCTTATCCAACCGATGCCACAAGGCTGTATTCGGTAACGCTTGTAACATGGCAAAGGTTGTCGTGGGAATTCCTGTCTGTTCAGCAAACCGGACAATCCGCGAACCTGCACCCGATTTCTCCCCATCAAAGCCGACAATAAAGCCAGCAATTACCCGTAATCCTGCCTCAGTAATAATATCCACGGATTCAGCCAGTGAACTGCGGGTATTTTGGAATTTTTTGGTCAACTGTAAACTATCCTCATCCGGTGTTTCAATGCCCAGAAAAACGGCATCAAAATAGCACTCAACCATTAATTGCATCAGTTCCGGGTCTTGCGCCAAGTCCACAGAGGCTTCAGTATTAAATCGGAAAGGATACTGATGTTCAGCTTGCCAAACCTTTAACTCTTTGAGCAATAACTTCACATTCCGCTTATTGCCAATGAAGTTATCATCGACCATAAACACACCCCGCCGCCAGCCTAACTGATAGAGATACTCTAATTCTGCCAACAACTGGGCGGGAGTTTTCGTCCGAGGTTTGCGTCCATAAAGGACAATAATATCGCAAAATTCACATTGGAATGGACACCCCCGCGAGAATTGCACCGACATTGAATCATAAGCATCCAATTCCAATAAATCAAACCGAGGAATTGGCGTAGTTGTCACATCCGGTTTTTCCCCATTGGAACGGAATATGCCTGTCTCCTCTCCCCGTTGAATCGCCTCGACAAACAGGGGTAATGTAATTTCGCCTTCGTCTAAGATCAGGTAATCAGCCCCCGCTTCCTGCACCCCATCGGGAACAGAGGTGGGGAAAGGACCCCCACAAGCCACCCGTTTCCCTCGCCGTTTGGCTTCCCGGATTTGTGCCAGTAAATCCCCTTTTTGGACAATCATCGCTGAAAGAATCACAATATCCGCCCATTCCCATTCCGCTTCGGTGACGGCTCGGATATTGCGATCCACCAATTTAAACTCCCACGTCTGTGGTAAAATAGCCGCAACAGTGACCAACCCTAACGGAGGAAGCAAAACCTTGCGATCAACTAATTCCAAAATTTTTTCATAAGACCAGAACGTCTTGGGAAAGAGGGGATAGACGAGCAATGCTTTCATATTAGAACTAAATCACCTAAAGTTTGGCATCGGATAATAGTACAGGTTTTAGCACAAAAATCCGGTTAAAGTAACAAATTCAACCTCATGAATTTCGAGTGAGTGCTTTTCCCCCCTAAAGCAAACTTGTCAGGTGATAACTTATCGTTTCTCAAATTCTACAAAATTTTCACTCACATCCTCTCAAATCCTCTGCGCCCCTCTGCGTACCCCTCTGCGTTCCTCTGCGTTGAAAAAATAAAATCTTCACTCCATCATGCCAACATCCGACCTAAAAATAGTCTCCCTACTCCCCAGCGCCACCGAAATAGTCGCCGCATTAGGCTTAACCGAAGCCATAGTCGGGCGATCGCACGAATGCGACTATCCTCCCGAAATCCAAAACCGCCCCGTTTGTACCGAAGCGCGACTGAACGCCGAAAAACCCAGCGCCCAAATTGACCGGGATGTACGTCGCTTAGTCAAGGACGCCCTGAGCATCTACCAAATTAAAACCGATATCCTGGAACAATTACAACCCACCCATATTGTTACTCAAGATCAATGTGATATTTGTGCAGTCAATTTTCCAGAAGTCGAGAAAGCGGTTGCTGAACTCACCCAGAGTCAGCCAAACGTGATTTCCTTACAACCGACTCAACTGAACCAAGTGTGGGCAGATATTGAACGAGTAGCGGCTACATTAGGCGTAGACTCACAACCCTTGCTGAACCAACTCCAATCTCGTGTCAACACCATTCAGCAAAAGACACAAAACCTCTCCCTCGCCAATCAACCCACAGTCGCCGCGATCGAATGGACTGATCCGTTAATGGCGAGTGGGAATTGGATTCCCGAATTAGTCGATATGGCTGGAGGTCATCACTTATTTGCCGCTTTGGGGAAGCATTCACCGTACTTAGAATGGGATGCACTACTGAAAACTGACCCCCAGGTGATGATTATTATGCCTTGTGGTTTTGATTTAGAGCGCACCCGTGAGGAAACCCAGCAGTTAAAACAGCGTCCCGAATGGTCAGAGTTACAGGCGGTACGGAATCAGAAAGTGTATATTACCGACGGCAATGCCTATTTTAATCGTCCCGGACCCCGATTAGTGGATTCGTTAGAAATTTTGGCAGAAATTCTGCATCCGGAATTATTTAATTTTGGGTATCGCGGAAAGGCTTGGGACGTTGTAGAGACGTAGCAGGCTACGTCTTGAAGCTTGTGTAGGGGCGGGTTTTACTACTAACATGTCTTACCTCATCACAGATGTAACTAAACCCGCCCCGACTACTGGCGTGACGCAGCTAATATTGGGGAATAGATTTTACGGTTAAATCGGGCGCACCTCGATAAATTGGGCGCACGCCATGCGCCCCTACGGTACATCTGCCCTTGGAACCATCTGCCTTCAAGACATGATATCACCAGGCTGTCCCCGGATACCCCCATCACTGCACCTGCGTTCCTACCAGCAACAAGCGGTAACCAACTGGTTTGGCAATCAGGGACGCGGTACGCTGAAGATGGCAACAGGGAGTGGCAAAACCATTACCGCCCTCGCGATCGCAACCCAACTGTATCACCAAATCGGTTTACAAGTCTTACTGGTTGTTTGTCCCTATCGTCATCTGGTTACCCAATGGGCGCGAGAATGTCAGACTTTTAATTTAGAACCGATTCTGGCGTTTGAAAATGTACGCCATTGGCAAAATCAACTCTCTACTGCCCTTTATAACCTACAATCGGGCAATCAATTCTTTCTAACCATTATCACCACCAACGCCACATTAATCACACAGGGGTTACAATCCCAACTCAAATACTTGCCCCCGAAAACCTTAATTGTCGGTGATGAAGCCCATAACTTGGGGTCTCGACGCTTAGAAGAAAGTTTACCCCGCAATATTGGCTTACGTCTTGCCCTATCCGCAACACCCGAACGCTATTTTGATGACGAAGGCACCCAAGGGTTATTAGGTTATTTTGGCTCAGTTTTGCAACCTGAACTAACTCTAGCCGATGCAATTCACCAAGGGGCGTTAGTTCACTATCTCTATTATCCGATATTAGTGGAATTAACTGAAACAGAATCCATCGCTTATGCTAAGTTTACTAAACGCATTGGCTGGGCGCTAATGAATAATGAAGATATCGATATCCAGAACAATGATACGGTAACCGCCTTATTAATGCAACGCGCCCGTTTAATTGGGTCAGCCGCAAATAAGTTAACGGCATTGCGAGAGTTAATGGCAGAACGGTTAGAAACCTATCATACCTTATTTTATTGTGGAGATGGTACGGTTGAAGGCAGCGTGAGTCAGGAAACCACTCGTCAATTAGCCGCCGTGACTCGGTTATTGGGAAGTGAACTGGGATATCGAATTAACACCTATACCGCAGATACACCGTTAGCGGAACGAGAAGAACTGCGTCGTCAATTTGAAACCGGGGAATTACAAGGATTAGTGGCAATTCGTTGTCTTGATGAAGGGGTAGATATTCCAGCGATTCAAACCGCTGTTATTCTTGCCAGTAGTGGGAATCCCCGCCAGTTTATTCAACGACGGGGGCGGATTTTGCGTCCGCATCCTGATAAGGAACGGGCTACTTTATTTGATATGATTGTTCTTCCTCCCGATTTAGGACGAGAAACCTTCGAGGTAGAACGGAATTTGCTTAAAAAAGAGTTGAAACGGTTTTTAGAGTTTGCTGATTTAGCCGATAATGCGGGAGAAGCGCGACTGAAATTGCTACAACTTCAGAAACGGTATGGATTGCTAGATATGTAATTTTTATTACCCTAATTAGGGAAAACACCCAATTCCCATGATTATGTCCCACTCAAGTGATGGATTTGATTAGGTTTGTCGTAATGGCTTTAGCCTGAAAATTGCTTAATGAATTAGGATTTCTTCAATTGAACACCATACCAATTGAGAACGGCTAACCATACCATTGATAGCAATCCCGCCAGACTCAAGGTTAATCCACTATAGGGTACAAGTAATCCTAAAATCGGTAACACCATACCCGCGATCGTACATACTACCGCCGCTAGTGACGTTTGGCGATCGCGTCCTAATCCCCAAACCAATACCAACACCACTAACGAAATTCCTGTCCACGCTAACCTTGCATCAATAACCCGGCTAAAATAAGTCAAGGCTAGCAAACTCGCAAAGAATACACCCCCGGCGATCGCAACATTCCGTATACTCAAGGGTAGGGAGAGATAGAGTAACAATAACCACCACAAAAATAATCCTGGCGCTAATAACAACAGACGCGGAATTACCCCTGTATTGGTAATCGGATTGGTTGCGGTAAACACACCGAACGGATTGCGAACCGACACATTATCCTCAAACAGCCAAGTAAACACCGTCCCCTCTCCCTGATCCTGCATTTGGGTGGGTATAATTCCACTGGCAAAATCCGCTTGGGGAAAATTAGCATCAATGGTGAGGCGAAAATTAGACAGTAACTGTCCTCCTGCATTGTAAACCCAGCGCGGCGCTCCTTGGGCTTGGTACGTTACCTGAAATTCCGTCTCTTCCCCCGGTTCTAAACGCAACGGAAAACTATAGTTATTCGGATTGGTCGGTTCGAGTCGCCTCCCCTGCTGTTCGACTCGGAAATTTTGTAATAACGAATAACCGTAGGGTGGCGAAATCTCAAAAAATAGTTCTTGCGTTTCTGCCAGAGTATTAGTAACCTGATACGTAGCCGTAAAGTCAATCTGGTAATGATTCGTCTGATCCTGCCAATTGCGGATTTGATTAATTGTCACCTGAATTTCAGAACCTGCCAAGGCTAACAAGCGACTGACTTCTTGTGTATCCTCCACCTGAACAATTCTGCCATTAATTTGTCGATTGTAGGTAAACGGTTCCTCTACCATATAGCGAACTTGCGGCGCAGATTGTTCCAACCGTTCCCCCGCCACAGTCGCTGCAATTTCCGCCACTTGTGCTTGTTCCCAATGGTGGTAACGATTTCCCAAGGTGGAACAGAGAAAAAATCCTGCCACTAACAGAACAAGGACGACTATTCCATGCAGCAATACTCGTAAAAGTTGAGAATAGCGGACAAGCCATTCGCCAATAAAAATAGCTTGTTCCGGTTGAGTGCGGCGCAATGCAGCACCAATCATGGCAATGACAATTCCTAACGCCCCAACGAGTAAGGCTAAGGTTAGGAATGAACTGAGTAGCTGTTCTCCAAACTGAATTAACTCTTGAGGATGAGTGAGATCAGGTAAACCGGGAATACCTTGGGCAGTTTGATTCATTATACAATTCCCACTGTGAGTCGTCATTGGCATCTGGTGCGAAGACGACTGATCCTCCTTTAGAGTTTCTACAATAGGAGAATTCATCGTAGGAATATGGCGGCGGGGAGGGGTACGTGTCCATTGGTGTCAACTTAAGGAAAACACCGTAGGGACAAAGAGACGTAACCAATTAACATCACCCAATTCTTAATTTTATCAAGTCACACCCCTGTAGGGGCGACCCGCCGGATTTAATTAACACCACCCAACACTTAATTATGTCGGGTCGCCCTGTTTCGGGTATCACTGATTATGAAATACCGGGTAAAATTCGGTTATTTTTGATTAATATAAAACACTGTATGGGCAAAGAGACGTAACCAATTAATACCACCCAATTCTTAATTTTATCGGTTTTTCCCCCTGTAGGGGCGACCCGCCGAATTTAATTAACACTACCCAGCCTTTAATTATATCGGGTCGCCCTCCGTCGGTTATCATCTGAAACCGCACACATTTAGACGGGGGCGAGTCGAGATAGGTTAATTCTCGCACCGAACATTTGTGCAGCGACTCGCCCCTACACCCTACACCCTACACCCTACAGGTTGTTATGTTTTTATAGCATTGCAGTTAGAATTCAACAATTCCTTATCGAAGATGACAATCTTGACAATCCTCCTCTGCCCAATCCTTACTACCCCCTGGTGCTACAGTAACTGTATAACCTGTACCGCTCAAATCCTCAAGTCGTTTTGTCCCCGCTAAATCAATACTTTGATACCGGACTCCGAAATTATCGATATCAATCGCTTGAGTCGCGGAATTTAAAGTCAGCGTTGTCGAAAAACTGCCTACATTTAATGATAAACGTGAACCCCACCCTTACACAAAACTTTACAATGACGGGATCAGACAACCCCCGCGATTTATCCGCCGGATGAAACATTCCTGGCAGAACAGCGTATCGTTAAAGAGCAGGGTAGAATGAAACGATTATGGCATCTGTACCCAATCCCTCCCTTGATGCAGGTTTAGCAGCTCTCAAACAGGGCAATTACGATGTGGCGATCGCACATCTTGAAGGTGTCTGCGAATTTGAGTTAGACGAAGCCATTATTTCTCGCGCCAGTGTCGCCCTAGTCAAGGCTTATCGCCGCAGCGGTGATCCGCAAAAAGCGATCGCGCTTTGCCAAAGCCTCAGCCAAGATCTCAATCCCAAGGTGCAACAATGGGCGACGAATACCTTACCGGAACTGATGGCGGAATCCCCCCCTCCAGCCAATCAGACGGGGTTTACGCCAGCAGAAGATACTTCAGCGAATCCTACCGGATTTGTTCCCCTCAACTCGCCCTCCTCCCCAACCAAACCGGGAACGATTAAACAACGGTTAACCGATTCAGCTAAACGCCTATTTACAGGAGGTAAATCGCAACAACAGTCTCCGGGAAACCAACAATCTCCTCAACCCTCATCCCAACTCCCGGTTGCTTTTACACCCCCTTCCGCGCCCTCTGTCTTTTCCCCCAGCCCTCGGTTTCGCAACTTAGGGCGTGCAGAAAACTGGCGTCCGTTCAAACGCCCGAAATTAAGGCGATTGGGGTTAATTGGGATTGCAAGTGCGATCGCGTTTGCTTGGGTGCTGGGTTTCTGGTTAGAGTTCTTAATGGCAACCACCAACACGATTTTGGTGCAATTGCCGCTATTCTCACCGATTCAATGGTTCTACCGTGATCCCACTCAGCTTTTAGCTGTCTTGGCGATTGTGGTGCTAATCGTCTCTCCCTGGTTAATGGATTGGCTATTAAGACAGGTGTATGGATTAGAACCCCTCTCCGTCAGCCAACTCTCGGCGCGATCCTCGGAATCGGCTAAAGTGATTCAACGGTTTTGTCGTCAACGCCGTTTACCGTTACCGACGCTGGGTATTTTACCTACAGAAGCGCCGTTAGCGATAACTTATGGGAATTTACCGCGCACCGCCCGAATTGTCGTCAGTGAAGGACTTTTATCACAACTAGCGGAAGATGAAGTCGCCACGATTTATGCGGCTCAGTTAGGGCATATTGTAAACAGGGACTTTATCCTAAGTTCTCTGGGAACCTTAATTCTCCAGTTTCCCTATCTTCTCTATTTATATGTTGCTCAAGGGGGAGAACAGTTAGCGGAGTGGATTCGGCGCAAATACCCCGCCACCCAACGAGTGTTACCGCCTCTGTGTTTAGGAATTGCCAGTATTATTTCCAGCTTAGGTTACGCTACTTACTGGCTACTGCGCCTCCCCCTGCTGTGGTTTTCCCGGATTAGAATTTACTATAGCGATCGCGTGGCGATAGAAACCACTGGAAATCCCAATGGCTTAACCCGGGCGCTATTGAAAATTGGCTTAGGGATGAGTCATGCAATCCATCAAGCCGAACAAACCCGCCCCTTGTGGGATAGTTTTGATTTAGTCTTACCCGTAGGATACCGCCAAGGATTACTCTTAAGCAGTTGTTCGCCCCATGTCCCCTTTGAACGGGTTTTAGAGTGGGAATGTACCAACCCTTACCGCCACTGGTTAATTATTACAGCCGCGCATCCACTATTAGGCGATCGCTTGCATTTGTGCGCCCGTTATGCGCTTCATTGGAAACTAGGTACAGAATTAGATTTACCCATACCACCACCGCCAATACGGGATAATAAAACACGCTTATCTAAACTCATCGCCAGTTATGAAGCCTTTCCCTTATTCCAAAGTGTTCTATTAACCGGATTCGTTGTCGGTGTTGCGTTGCGAGTGGGGTTCTGGTTACTCGGTATTCTCAGTGACTGGCTATCTCGCTGGTGGATAACTGGATTCTGGCGGCTAATCTGGTTACACAACGCCGGGTCATTTCTGGATGCTTGTATCCTAATTGCCTTTAGCCTGAGTATTATTCTCTGGATTAATCGCTACTTTCCCGATATCAAACCTGCGGCGATTCGTCACCAACCCAGCTTGGAACAAATGCTAGCTGATCCGAATGCGTTCCCCTCTACCCATCAACCTGTGGAATTTACAGGTAAACTTTTAGGGCGACAAGGATTGCAGAATTGGTTAGGGGTGGATTTAGTTATTGAAACGGATAGCGGGTTAGTGAAACTGCATTACTTTTCCATTTTAGGTCCTCTGGGTAACTTACTCCCTCTGGGAACTCGCCCCAGTGATTTAGTCGGTGAATCGGTAACAGTAATGGGTTGGTTTCGGCGGGGGGTGACGCCTTGGATTGATGTGGAAACATTAAGTACATCAGATGGGAAAGTCAGTCGCGCCCATTATCCGTTATGGTTAGTGATTCTGGCTGTAGTGGCGGCGATATGGGCATCCTATTTAATTTGGACGTTACCCGCATAGATGTTTTGCAACTTTTACCACGGCGATTAAAATTGGAAGCCTTTGTAACCCCCGTTTCCCACGGCGATTAAAATCGCTGCTACACAAACAAAGTCCGCCTACGCGGACTGGGTTATAACAGGGGTGGCTAACCCTGATTTGGGATAACATCTTTTGTCACCTTAATGTCACTAAATCCACCCTTTTGTAGGGGCGGGTTTTACTACTAACGTTTGTTGTCACCCTGATGTAACTAAACCCGCCCTTTTGGTAGGGTGAGTAACCCCCTTTTACCACGGCGATTAAAATCGCTGCTACACAAACAAAGTCCGCCTACGCGGACTGGGTTATAACAGGGGTGGCTAACTCGGAT
>NZ_JAVJUO010000190.1:0-18276 GCF_040220555.1 Coleofasciculus sp. C1-SOL-03 | reverse complement strand
TTGTCCTAGGAGTATCTTTCTCACGCTAGGTGCTAGGTTTTTTACAAATCCTGTCTTATTTTCTTGCACAACAGCCGCAGAACAACTGCCTCAAAGCCTTGAAATATAAGGGTTTCCGACTTGTGCAGCAAGCCCTAAATAATAGCTGTAGGGGTACGGCAATGCCGTGCCCCTACAATAGACGGACGAGATGTATTAAACCTTAGCCTAACCGAGTTAAGCGGTTAAACAGAGACGATACGCCTGAAAACCAATCATCCGAAGGCGGTGCAGAATCTGAGATAAAGTCTTCTGGCTCAATTTCTAGGAAACCCTGCTGGTGATAGCCGCCTTTCATCGATAGCGTTTTGTGATCAACGACTTCTAAGTGATTCAGGTCAGCGATTTTGCAGGAGGACTTTCTGGTTGGTTGTCCTGGGTTCCCAGAGGTGTCCCCACTCTGAAGATTCTCTTGAGGCTTCTGGGAACTATGTTCTTTCCTCAATCGGTTGTAGGTACGGTAAGGAATATAGTATTGGGGATTGTGACCCGCAAAACGCAGCAGTAAAACACAAGCCCACGAATACTTCCCTTGGCGAATAGCGTCTATTATCTGCTCGAACTGTTCGGGATCGAGGGTTTTCTGGCGTTTGGCATTGATCGTTGGCATGTTATACGTCATGTCTATTCTTCTCTAAACTCAACAACATTTATCGACAATTAAAGGCTGATGCCACCTTCTTGCAGCTCCCGGAAGGGTTCTAGTAAGATATCGGCAATGCGGCGGCGGCGGATAATAATCTCAGCCGTGGCAGTTTGACCTGCCTTAAACTGAATCTGATCACCACCTTCGGTAACATGATTGCGGTCAAGCTCAACTTCGACTTGATAAACAACACCGAATTGTTCGTTGGCTTTACTGTCGGGAGAGATGTAGGTCACTTCGCCCGTCACGATGCCGTAATCTTGATAGGGGTAAGCATCAAACTTGACCTTCACGGGCATACCCACCTTAATGAAACCAGCATCGCGATTGGGTAAACTGGCTGAAAGTACCAACGGCTCACCTTTGGGTGCTATTTCCGCAACGGTTTGGCTGGGTTGCACCACCTCACCACTATGGTTAACGCTGAGGGATGAAACCACCCCATCCACCGGTGCATAGAGAAATTGCTGGTTGAGTTGGGCGTTAGCCCTAGCCAGCTGATTTTTATTGTCCGCAATCTTGGCTTTGAGTTGGGTCAACTCCATTTCCAGTTGCTGTATTCGCTCCTGTGCTTCAATCTGACTGCGGCGTACTTCGGTTTGCTTCTGGCTGAGTCCTGCCTGGAGTTGGTCAATTTCTGCCAAGGTCTGTTGTAACTCACCTTGAGCTTGAATCATCTGTAAGTCCAAATCGCGCAAGGTTTGCTGTGCCTGAAATAGCTGCTCCTGAGTACTCGTCCCCTCTTGCAGTTGACTTTGGATAATCGCACTTTGGCTAGCACGCAGACTCTGTTCAGCTTGAAACACTATTTCTGAAGAAATTGCCCCTTCTTCCAAGAGGGGTTTGAGGGTTTTGAGTCGTTCAGCTTGAGCTTCTGCCTCCACTTGCCGTCGAGCAAGGAGTTCATCGGCATGAGCGGTTAGAGGTTGCAGCCGTTGTTGTCTTTTTTGATGGAACGCCTTTTCGGTTTGCAATTGCGGCAACTTCTGCTTTAACACTGTGATCTTTGCCTTGGCTTGAGCTAAGGCAGCTTGTTGGGCTTGCACCTCTGCCTGGGCAATGCGTTGGCGGGTTTGAACCTCCAGACGGGTTCTCTCCATCAGTTCTTCTTTTTGGGTTAATTCGGTTTGCTGGGAATTGAGCAGTTGCTCTAAGCGCTCAACCTCAGTCACAGCAAGTTCGGTATCCAATTCCACTAAAACTTGCCCAGCTTTAATTAACTCCCCTTCTTCAACTTCAATATCAACAATCTTGCCAGACTGAACCGAGTGAATTTTATAGACATTGCCTTTTGGCACTAATCGTCCATGGGCTTTACCCACTTCATCAATGTGACCAAAGGTTGCCCAGGCACCAAATGCGATACAGAACGCTAACCCGCCCACCATCAGTCGCTGGGGAAACCCGGCTGGCGGCTGGTCAAGCATCGTCTGTAAAGCCGTTGACCATTTGACCGTCGGTGTTGAAGGTTCTGGAGATTTCTGCTCATCCGATTGTACTGAGGTGGCTGTACCTCCATACATTGATGCAGCCTGAGAAGGAGACAGTATCGACACAGTTGTTTTTTGCATAATTGTTAAATCCTAGATGTGGTGAGTTGGGCAACACTAATATTCTGTGGATATGAACTGATAGCATTTCTGGTCAGACTTCAAAACCCTTTACAGATCCAACTGCTGCTGTGCTAGATGGTAATAAAGACCTTGAAGCGCCATTAATTCCTGATGAGTCCCCTGTTCTACGAGAATGCCTCGGTCTAGAACCAGGATACGGTTGGCATTCCGCACAGTGGAGAGGCGATGAGCAATAATAAAGGTGGTGCGATCGCGGCTAATCCGGACTAGATTGTCCTGAAAGCGTCGCTCTGACTCAGTATCCAAGGAACTCGTCGCTTCATCCAGAATCAAAATCCGGGGGTTCCCCAACAAAGCACGAGCAATGGCAATTCGCTGCCGCTGTCCCCCGGAAAGCGTCGAACCCCGCTCTCCGACTTTGGTGTTGTATCCCAAGGGTAAGGCTTGAATAAACGCATGGGCTTCTGCCAACTTAGCCACTTCAACCACTTGCTCCAGAGTAAATTCCGGTCGATAGAGGCTAATATTTTCTAAAATCGTACCGGAGAAGAGGAAACAGTCTTGGGGCACTACGCCGAGTTGAGAACGTAAGGATTGGGGTGAAACATGGCGGATATCGTGACCATCAATCGTGATTCGCCCAGACGTGGGGTGATAAAGTCCTTGCAGCAGTTTCACCAGCGTACTCTTACCCGAACCACTGCGTCCCACCAGGGCAACGGTTTCCCCAGCCTGAACCTCTAAGCTAATATTTTCCAGGGTATTGTGTTCCTCTTGTTCACCGTAACGGAACGTCACATTTTCCAAGGTCACATCCCCCCGGATTTGGGGTAGCGTCAGCATGGGTTGTTGAGGATGTTCCTCCGGCTGGGTGCCAAAGACATCGTTGAGCCGTTCCACAGACACCAGGATTTCTTGGAATCGATCCCACAGGGCGACCAGAGACAAAATCGGACTCGTCACTTTGCCGATGAGCATGTTGAAGGCGACAAACTGACCAATGGTAAGCTGATCCTGAATTACCAATGTCGCTCCGTACCACAGTAATGCCGTGCTGCCGAGGGTATTAAACAAACCACTGACTGCCTGCAAACCATTACTCAGATGAAACGCTTTAAACTGGGTATTTAACTGACTGGTGAAACGGTCTTCCCAGCGCCAGCGCACCTCTTGTTCGGCGGCGGTCGATTTAACGGTTGCTACCCCTGTCATCATTTCCACCAACAGGGAATTTTGCGCCGCGACTTCCTTAAACACTTCCCGCGACTTCTGGCGCAGAAACGGACTAGCAACCACTGTTAAGATGGCGATCGGCGGAATCGTGGCTAGCACCAGCAGGGTAAGCTGCCAGTTGTAGTAAAACATCAACCCCGCATAGACAAACACCATCAACACATCCAGCCAGGTACCAATAACTTGCTGAGTCAGGAACGCCTTAATTTTGCTGGTTTCCTGAACCCGGGTGATGATGTCCCCTACCTGACGGGATTCAAAAAACTTCAGGGGTAAGCTCAGGGTATGGTTAATGAAACCACTGATAAAGGTGAGACTCAAACGATTGGAATAATAGAACAGCAGATATCGTCGGGTGACACCGATACCAATACTCCAAACGCCAAAGATAACCAGTCCAATGGCAAAAACCTGTAGCGTGATTAAGCTTTTGTTGACCACCACCCGGTCGAGGATAATTTGGGTAAACAGGGGGGTAATCAGCCCAAAAACCTGGAGCAGCAATGACGCTAAGATAATCTGCAACAGGATAGAACGATGGGGCCACAGCAACCCCCAAAAGCGTTTCAGAGAGCGCTTTTCATCGGGGGCGGCTGCCAGTTGGGCGGTTGGCTCTAACAGGAGTGCATAACCCGTCCAATTTGTCAAAAACTCTTGCCGGGGAACCAAGCGCTTGCCCATCGCCGGATCAGCCATGAGAACGCGATCGCCCTTCACCCGGTAAACGACGACATAGTGATCTCCCTGCCAGTGGGCAATCCAGGGATTTTTCTGCTGTTGCAGGCGACTCAAGGACGCCCGCACCGGCGTGGCTTTAAATCCCAAGGTTTGGGCGGCTTTGGTTAATCCTTTGAGCGAAGCCCCTGCCCGCCCCACGTCGGCTAACTCCCGCAGGGAGTTGAGACTAAACCGTTTCCCCCAATACCGCCCAATCATCGCCAAGCAAGTCGGTCCACAGTCTGAGGAACTCTGCTGCTGAATGAAAGGGTAGCCGCGCCAAAACTGTCGTCCCCGATAACGTCCCGTTGTGGGTTGAGGAAAGGCGATGGGCTGGGTATCAGGGGACTCAAAAGAGGCGGGTTCCGGCTGGGGTTGGGGAACAGGGAGAGCCTGAGTCCGAGCTTTCTGAACCACGCTTCTCGGCGTTGGCGCTTTCAGAGATGGATTGGGTTTGCTGCCATTGGTTGACTCGGGCTGAGCCTGGGCTAACACTGAAGCAATCCCTTGGGCAACTTGCCAATGCTCTAGGGGCAACCAGTAAACGGATAAATCAGTTTGGGCAACCCAATCCGTTGGGATAGGTTCCGGATGTCCCCAGCTTTCGCCAATAGTCGGGGGGAGACGGTGAGCATTAGATTCTGCTCCCTGAGGTTCTATTTCACCCCTCTGTAGCCAGAAGTGACCGGGTTGTTCTGTTGCTACATCCGCTAACGACTCACCTGCCCGAATCTGGATTTCTTCTATATATATAAGGAGTTGCTCGATCGCTAAATGACTTTGCGATCGCAGTTGGGTTAACGTTTTCCAGAAAATCAGGCGTTGCCTGTGTTGGGCTTGTTGTCGCCAGTGCGCTTCTAGCTCAGGGAACCGTTCTAACCAAGGTTGGAGTTGATCAAAGCGAATGCGAGCTATCCACCCTTCACTCGCCGCGATCGCTCGGTAAGGTAACGATTCATTGCACAACTGTTGATCAGCCCCCAATGAGTCTCCGGGTGTCTCAAGTACCTCAGCCGAAACCTCCCGCCCCTTAGAGGGATCAAAACCTAACAACCTGACCCGCCCTTGACCGATAATATGTAGATATGTATCGGAATATGTGCTATTATGTTCTCTATGAACAGAATGTTGCGGGTTGGGTTGTTGTATAATATTACTTAACAGTTCAAAACCAAGCTGGAGTTCAGAAAATTCAAAAGATTGGCTCAACTCTAGGGCAGTTGTGGAGTCGAGTAAACCTTGGCTTAACTGCTGAAGCACACAGCCGAAGATTTCGTCTAGTCCTTGGTAAGGAGAACTTAACGGGGTAGGATATTTTGTTAGTCCACCTGATACATTTTTCATGGACGCACACCTAAGATTGTCTAGTTCTAAGATCTGGTCAAACCAGACACTTTTCACAATCTGTTACTATTGCTAAAGTAGGTACGCTCAGTTAAGTAACACTGGGTTTACCTACCTATATGAAGCTGTGTAGATTGCCGGAAATGTCGCTGTACCCAGATCGCGTGACTTGGAATTTGCTTAGATGACAGGGTAATAGGTATGTTTGCCTACTTATCTAAACAAAAAAAATTGTTATTCCTTTGAACTCGATGTCTAAGTTAGACTATTCAATCTAATCATACTAAGTCAAGTATTAAAGCTGAACTTTACAGAATCTTTATAAGCATCTTCACATAATTTTCATTAAGATTCTTATAGTGAAAGCGGGAGGCAGGGAAGCTGTCATGCACTTAGATCGTTGAGGCTGACGGGAAGACGGGGGGACGGGGAGAAACTTTACCCGATTTGCTGTATTATATGATACATTATTCCGTTTAATTTCCCCTGACTGCCAAGGTTTGTTGATCTACGAAATTGGACGTTTCACCTTAAGTTGACACGGATGCACGGAGTGTGCGCCCCTACGCTTTCCGGTTCATTCAAAACTACCAAATCCTCCACCCCCAGGCGTCTCAATTACAAACACGTCTCCCGCCTCCATTTCCACAACCGCCGTATTCCCTAATTCCTCCATTGTTCCATCCTGACGTTCTACATAATTCTTGCCCACATCACCCGCTTCACCCCCCTGTAATCCAAAGGGTGCAACAATCCGATGTCCTGATAAAATTGCGGCTGTCATCGGTTGCAAAAACCGCATCCGCCGAATTACACCATTCCCCCCACACTGTTTCCCCTTTCCACCACTATTTCCCCGAATCCCAAACTGTTCTAACACCACCGGAAACCGCCATTCTAAAACTTCTGGGTCGGTTAACCGAGAATTGGTCATGTGGGTATGTACTGCATCTGCCCCATTAAACTCTATTCCAGCACCAGAACCGCCACAAATGGTTTCATAATATTGATAATTCTGATTGCCAAAGGTAAAATTATTCATTGTCCCCTGAGATGCTGCCATTACCCCTAAAGCCCCATAAAGTGCATCGGTAATCACCTGGGATGTTTCTACATTTCCCGCCACAACCGCCGCCGGATAACGAGGATTTAATAGACAGCCTTCGGGAATAATAATGTCTAGGGGTTTGAGACATCCAGCATTCAACGGAATATCATCATCCACTAACGTCCGGAAGACATAGAGAACCGCCGCTTTACACACCGCAGCTGGGGCATTAAAGTTATTGGATAACTGGGTGGATGTCCCGGTGAAATCAATCGTGGCGCGGCGATTTTCTCGGTCAATGCCAATGGTAACTTGAATCTGTCCGCCTGTATCTAAATTATAGGTGAAACTGCCATCTTTGAGGACATCAATGACACGCCGCACCGACTCTTCGGCATTATTCTGGACGTGTCCCATATAGGCTTGTACGGTGTCTAATCCCGACTGTTTCACCATTCGCCGCAACTCTTGCACACCTTTTTCATTGGCAGCAATTTGGGCTTGTAAGTCGGCGATATTTTGGGTGATATTTCGCACCGGATAGGTGCCAGATAGGAGTAATTCGGATAATTCTTTTTCGCGGAAACGTCCGGATTCTACTACCTTAAAATTATCGAGTAATACTCCTTCTTCGTCTACGGTTGTGCTATCGGGGGGCATCGAACCGGGGGTAATTCCACCAATATCCGCATGGTGTCCCCGTGAGGCAACGTAGAATAAGGGAGATGGATTTTTATCCCCCCTTGCCCCCCTTTGAAAGGCAGGGTTTTGATCCCCCCTTGCCCCCCTTAAAAAGGGGGGTTTATTTAAGTCAAGGGAGGATGTAGTTGTGGGTTTTATTGAAGATTTACTCGTTTGATCAATCGTATCGGTAATCCCGCTTTCGTCCAGAAAAACTGGGGTAATTACCGTGACATCAGGTAAGTGTGTCCCACCGTTATAGGGATTATTAATCGCATAAACATCTCCCGGTTTGAGACTATCGCCATACGCCTCAATTAAACTGCGAACGCTTTCACTCATGGAACCCAAATGTACAGGGATATGAGGGGCGTTGGCAACGAGTTGTCCTTGTCCGTCAAAAATAGCACAGGAGAAATCTAACCGTTCTTTGATATTGACCGAGTAACTGGTGTTTTGCAGTGTGGTTCCCATTTGTTCGGCAATGGAACGGAATAGATTATTAAAGATTTCTAGCGTTACCGGATCAGGCTGGGAAAGTTCTGACTGTTGACTGTTGACTGTTGATTGTTGATTGTTGATTGTTGATTGTTGAGTTTTCTTTAAAATTAAATGATTCCGTTCAGTTACTTCAGCTTGCCAACCCGGTTCAATGACATTGGTTCCCGTTGTTTCAATAATTAATGCCGGGGCGGGAATAGAGTCTCCCGGTTGTAAATTGTCTCGCTTAAATACAGGGGTTTCGTGCCATGCATCGGCAGTATACATCTGCACTTTAGCGACAGGTTGCGGCGGTTCTGATCGGTGACGTTGAATCACGGGTTCTTCTGGCACATCCATCGGCTGGATCACTTCCACCGATACCGAGTCCACAATTAGGGCTTTCTCTTCCACAATAAACCCATATCGTTGCCGATGCGCCTCTTCAAATTGCTGCCGCATTTCAGCTACGCTACCGAAATCGATAATTAATGGTGAATCTGTCCCCTGATATTTCAAATGGACTTTGCGGATGACTTGACTATCAATTGGCGTGGATTCTCCTATCTGAGTCGTCGCAATTTCTTCTTTGCCGCTGGCTATTAACTCAGTGAATATTTCCTCCAAGGGGGCAATGTCTGGTGTCCCTACCGATAGTAATTCCTCCGTTAATTTTGCTTCTACCGAACATTCCCGCAAGGTTCGCACATCTGCCAATCCCATCCCGTAAGCCGATAATACCCCCGCATACGGATGAAGAAATACCTGTTTCATCCCCAAGGCATCTGCAATTAAGCAGGCGTGTTGTCCCCCAGCGCCGCCAAAACAACACAAGGTATAGTTGGATACGTCATAACCTCGTTGTAAGGAGATTTTTTTAATCGCATTTGCCATTTTTTCCACAGCAATGGCTAAAAATCCGGCGGCGACGGCTTCTGGTGTTCGCTTATCCCCAATATCTGCCGCCAATTGAGTAAATTTCTCTCGCACCACTTGGTCATTTAAGGGTAAATTGCCATCGAGTCCAAAGACTTTAGGAAAGAACTCTGGCTGTAATTTTCCCACCATGACATTGCAATCCGTTACGGTTAACAGACCTCCCTTAGAATAAGCAACCGGACCGGGATTTGCCCCCGCCGATTCGGGTCCAACGCGATACCGCGCCCCATCAAATTTCACGATTGAACCGCCCCCCGCCGCTACGGTATGAATGGACATCATCGGGGTGCGTAATCGGACCCCGGCAATCTCGGTTTCAAAGGTGCGTTCGTATTCACCGTTGTAATGGGCGACATCGGTAGAGGTTCCGCCCATATCGAAACTGATAATCTGATCAAATCCGGCTAATTGACTGGTTTGTACGGCGCCGACAATACCTCCTGCTGGACCGGATAAAATACTGTCTTTTCCCTGAAATGTGCGGGCGTCTGTGAGTCCACCATTAGACTGCATGAACATTAATCGGATCGATTGTTGATTGTTGATGGAGGGAGTGCTAATATCTCCGGCTAACTGACTAGAAACTTGATTAACATACCGCCGCAGAATCGGCGATAAATAGGCATCTACAACAGTAGTATCACCCCGACTAACTATTTTCATCAATGGTGTGACATCATGGGAAACTGAGATTTGAGTAAACCCGATCGCACTCGCTAAGTTGGCAAGTTCCTGTTCGTGCCCCGGATAGCGATAGCCATGCATTAAGACGATCGCACAACTGCGAATTCCGTTATCATAAGCGGCTTGTAAGGCTTGGCGAGTGGCGTCTATCTGCACCGGAATCAATTCATCCCCGTGGGCGCTGTAGCGTTCCTCGACTTCAATCACCCGTTCGTAAAGCATTTCTGGTAAGATAATCTCACGGGCAAATATATCGGGGCGGTTTTGATAGCCGATGCGGAGGGCATCGCGGAAGCCTTTGGTGATCATTAGAACAGTGCGATCGCCTTTTCTCTCTAGTAAGGCATTCGTGGCGACGGTTGTCCCCATTTTCACGGCGTCAATCTGTTCGGTGGGAATCGCTGCATCAGCAGAAAGTCCCATCACCTCGCGGATTCCCTGTACTGGCGCATCGGTGTAGCGATCGGGATTTTCCGAGAGTAGCTTGTGAATCACCAATTGCCCATCGGGGCGACGCGCCACAATATCGGTAAATGTGCCGCCGCGATCAATCCAAAATTGCCACCCTTGATTAGAAGTCATGGTCTATCCTTAATTAGATGTCATCGGTCTATTACTGATGCCCTACTGTATAAGTAGTCGGACATAAATAAACTGAATTATATTAATAAATGTAAAAGAATCTAAAGGTAGTGGCGTGGCACACCTTATTTGGTGGATTAGAATTGTAGGGGCGCATGGCGTGCGCCCGATTTCACCGCCATCGTGGGGAGAGCGCAGCATAACGCACCTTAACCAGTATATCTGGTGTAGCTAGGGTAAGTCCTGTCAAGACAGCATCATTGGTGGAAGATATAAGTAAAGTATTGACGTGCGATCGCACAATTAAGTGGGTGGACACAATTAAAGTTAACGGTTGAGATTAGGGAACAGGGAACAGGGAACAGGGAACAGTAGGGATTTGAGGGTGATGTACAAAACTTAATACAGTACCGTTTTCTTTTGTCCGACTACTTAACATTGATTTTTTTATCGTTTGATTACGTGAGGGTCAAAACAGAGGAACACTAGGGTATACTTGAGCGCATCGCATCTGGGATTCAGCCCATGACATCTACCCCTTGGCGCTTAAGTTGGCTGTCTTTGCTTCTATCCATCACTCAAGCCAGTCTTTGTCTGATCACCGCCCTGATTCTTAGTTCTCCCACTGTCGCTGAACCTATTATCCCGGCTAATGATGGTACGGGAACCAGTATTAACGAGGAGGGGAACCAATTTAATATCCAAGGGGGGAGTCTATCTGGAGATGGCGCGAATCTCTTTCATAGTTTTGAGGAATTTGGACTCTCAGCGAACCAAATTGCTAACTTTATCTCGAATCCCCAGATTCAGAATATCTTGGGGCGCGTGGTTGGGGGTGACGTTTCGATTATTCAGGGGTTAATTCAAGTCACGGGTGGGGACTCCAATTTATTTTTGATGAATCCAGCCGGGTTTGTGTTTGGGGCAAATGCTAGTTTAAATGTTCCCGGTGACTTTACCGCGACGACAGCTACTGGGATTGGATTTGGCGATAACGGTTGGTTTAATGCCTTTGGTGAGAATAACTATACCGATTTAGTCGGAACGCCCAGTGAGTTTGTTTTTGATTCAGCACAATCGGGGAGTATTGTTAATGAAGGTAATTTAGAGGTTAATCAGGGTCAGGCTTTAACCTTACTGGGGGGAAGTGTCACCAATCAGGGAGAACTCACTGCACCTGGAGGAACGATTACAATTGCTGCTGTACCGGGTGAGAATCGAGTCCGGCTGAGTAAAAAAGGACATTTATTAAGTTTGGAGTTTGTCCCACCAGAGGGTAATGATACGCCAATTCAGCCCAATGATTTACCGCAGTTGTTAACCGGAACTGGGGGACAAGTTAGCAATCAGGGGCAGGTTTCTGTGGATAATCCCGAAGCGGGACAGGTGAATCTGGTGGGAACGGTTCTGTATAACCAGGGAGAGGTTACGGCGGATGGGGAGAATGGGGGAAATATCCAGATTGAGACGAAGAATCTGTTAGATAGTGGGATTCTCAGTGCCAATGGTGGTGATGGTCAGGGTGGGGAAATTGAGATTGATTATACAGGTACGGTGATTCAAACGGCTAGTGCGGTTACTTCAGCGACGGGTACTGAACAGGGGGGGACTATTCGGGTTTATGGGGGAGAAGAGACGGTATTAACTACCTCTGGCACGTTGGATGTAACTGGAGATGTGGGCGGTTCTGTGCATTTATTTGGTCAGGATGTGCGGTTATTAGCGGCTGATGTGGATGGGAGTGGGAATCATGGCGGTGGTGAGATTTTAGTTGGGGGGGATTTTCAGGGAACTCCTCTGAATCAAGGGGGGATGATTAATGCCCAAAATACCTTGGTTAATCATGCTACGAGTCTCAGGGCGAATGCGGTAACTGAGGGGAATGGGGGTAAAGTCATTGTTTGGTCAGACCAACTCACTCAATTTGCAGGTACGATTCAAGCGCGGGGGGGTGCAGTTTACGGGGATGGCGGGTTTGTGGAAGTGTCGGGGAAAGAATTGCTGATTTTCACTGGGTTTGTGGATGCTGGGGCGTCTGTGGGTGAACCGGGGACATTGCTGCTTGACCCGAAAACGATTACGATAAGAGACTCGAATAATCCTTTAGTTACTTTTCTCAATCCTAATCCCGTACTAGATCCTAATACCAACGAGCGTGGTGCGTTTGGCCACTCAGTAGTAGCAGTGGGCAGCGATATCCTGATTGGCGCTCCTCAAAACACCTCTGGGGGAGTCTTCCAAGCAGGACAAGCCTTTTTATTCAACCAAGATGGGACTCTCCTGCAAACCTTTGACAATCCTAATCCTGTAGTTTTCGGTCAGTTTGGCTACTCAGTAGCAGCAGTGGGTAACGATATCCTGATTGGCGCTCCTGAAAACACCTCTGGGGGAGTCAATAATGCAGATCCAGGGCAAGCCTTTTTATTTAATTCAATGGGAACACTACTACAAACCTTTGACAATCCCAACCCTTTAGATAATCGTAGATTCGGCAACTCAGTAGCCTCTGTGGACAGCAACATCCTGATTGGAAGTTTAGGACAAGCCTTTTTATTTAATCCAATGGGAACTCTACTACAAACCTTTAACAATCCCAATTCTGTAAATGGTGGTTCATTCGGCACGTCAGTGGCATCGGTAGGCAGAGATATCCTGATTGGCGCTCCTTTTAGCACCTCTAGTGGAGTGTCTGGGGCAGGGCAAGCTTTTTTATTTAATTCAAATGGGATTCTACTGCAAACCTTCGACAATCCCAATCCTGACGATCCCAGCCCTATTGAAGCTAATCTATTCGGCGCCTCAGTAGCTTCTGTAGGCAACAACATCCTAATTAGTGCTCCTAATAATAACACCTCAAGTGGATTTGTTGGGGCTGGGCAAGCCTTTTTATTTAACCCAATGGGGACTTTGCTGCAAACCTTCGACAATTCCCAACCTCTTTCCGATTCCGATTTCCCAGTAGCCGCTGTAGGCAGCGACATCCTCATTGGTTCTCCGGAGAATGACACTTCCGGGGGAGTCATTCGAGCAGGACAAGCCTTTTTATTTAACCCAACGGGAACACTGCTGCAAACCTTCGACAATCCCCAACCTTTACAAGGTGGCTTCTTTGGTTTCTCAGTAGCCTCTGTGGGCAACAATATCCTAATTGGCGCTATAAATAATACCTCAAGTGGAGTCAATAGAGCAGGGCAAGCCTTTTTATTGGCTCGCGATGATGGCGGGGGATTTAATTTTACTGACAATGCAACTGAATCGGTTAGCATTGCTCCTAGTGCTATCACTGCAATCACAAACACAGGAACTGACGTAGTGATGCAAGCTCATACCGATATTCTCGTAGAGCAAGAGATTACAACTAACAATGTCAGTGGAAATGGTGGGGGAATTACCCTTCAAGCGGGACGGAGTATTGTGGTCAATGCTGATATTACCACTGATAACGGTAATTTAACCCTAATTGCCAATGAAACGACAGCAAATGGTGTACTAGATTCCCTCCGCGACCCAGGTTTAGCTGAGATTGCCATAGCCTCCGATGTTACTCTCAATTCTGGCACAGGTGATACGACTCTTCTGCTGAATACTGGGACAGGTTTAACCAATAACGCCAGTGGTGATATTACAGTAGAGGGAAATCTAATTGGGGGAAATATCCGCCTAGAAAATAACGGTGTCAGTGGCGGTGGAATTGCTTTAAACCGCTCAGTTACCGCTAACGGTACAGTAAATCTACTCAGTAGTGGTGACATCACCACAAGTGATATTACCACGAATAGCGATATCAATCTCACCAGTACGACAGGAGCAATTAACACGGGTAACCTGAACACACAGGGAAGCAGTGGCGGGAATATTCGTATTCAAGCCAGTACCGAAATTATTACCGAACAAATTAATACCAGTGGGAGTATCGGCGATGGCGGTAATGTCATCCTTGACCCCATTGGTGATATTCAAGTCACATCAATTAACGCTCAAGGGGGAACTAATGGCACAGGTGGTAATGTTGATATTACCGCTGGTCAATTCTTCCGCGCCACAGAAACATTTACCGATAAAAATGATGTAGAGGTCAGTATCTCCACCACAGGCGGAAATGACGGTGGCGAGATTATTATCCGACATGGTGGTAATGGAGAAATACCGTTTATCATCGGCGATGCTAGTAACAATGGAACAGCCGCAACGATTACCAGTGGAAATTTCAGCATTACTCCTTCCCAATCCTTTCTTTTTACCCACACAGAGGGAAATATTCAGATTATTAGTGTTAACTCACCCAGCACTCCAGCCGACTCTCCCACAACTTCAGCCGCACCACAAATCAATCCCGTTGATATCACTCAACCTCAAACCGAAACTCCACCCCCTCTAGTTTATCGAAAACTACCGCCCTTAACTATTAACACATTAGACAACCTAGAGAATGACTTTACAACTGCCTTTGAAAATTATCTAGGTATCAGTAATACGCCTACAGTTACCCTGGCACAAGCCCAAGCCACCCTGAACAATATTGAACAAGCCACAGGCGTTAAACCTGCCATCATCTATGTCGTTTTTGTCCCCAATACGGCTCCTTCCTCAATCCCAGACAATCCAACCAAATCTGAATCCAAACCATCAGACAACCAGTGGCAATTTAATCGTTTTGGTTTATCCTCAGCCCAAGAACCCACCTCATCCCAAAATCAACCCGCTCAAGACAATGATCAATTAGAATTAATCTTAGTCACCGCCGAAGGTCAACCGATTCGCAAACGAGTCGAAGGCGTCACACGCGCCAAAGTTCTCCAAGTCACCCAACAATTCCGCCGCGCTATCACAGATATCCGAATTCCTCGTCCTCATCTTCCCGCTGCACAACAACTCTATCAATGGTTAATTGCACCACTGGAAAACGAGTTACAAACTCAAGAGATTGATAATCTAGCATTTGTCACCGATACCGGATTACGTTCCTTACCCCTAGCTGCATTACATGATGAAAATGGCTATATTATCGAACGCTATAGTATTGGTTTAATGCCCAGCTTATCTCTCACCGACACCCGCTACGTCGATATCAGAAACCTGCAAGTTTTAGCCATGGGAGCCTCTGAATTTACTGACCAAAACCCCTTACCTGCTGTGCCTATAGAACTACCCACAATTACCGAAAACATCTGGGACGGCAAATATTTTCTCAACGACGACTTTACCCTAGAAAATCTCAAAGACGCTCGTGCTGAACAACCCTTTGGTATTGTTCATTTAGCTACCCATGGTGAATTTAAACCCGGAAAACCCAGTAATTCCTATATCCAATTGGGTGATAGGAAACTGCAACTTGATCAATTACGCGAGTTAGGGTTCAATAATCCCCCGGTAGAATTATTAGTGTTAAGTGCTTGTCGCACCGCATTAGGGGATGCAGAAGCCGAGTTAGGATTTACCGGATTAGCGGTACAAGCTGGGGTAAAATCCGCCCTGGGAAGCCTCTGGTATGTGAGTGATGAAGGCACTCTGGGATTAATGACTGAGTTGTACCAACAATTGCAAGAAGCGCCAATCAAAGCGGAAGCGTTACGCCAAGCACAGTTAGCTTTAATTCGAGGGGAAGTGAAGATAGAAAATGGAGAATTAGTCACACCCAATTTGAGGATTCCTTTACCCGAAGCGTTAGCAGGAATTGAGGATAAGGAACTCAGTAATCCTTATTTCTGGAGTGCATTTACTTTAGTGGGGAGTCCCTGGTAATTCTATTCCCAACGCCTACTCTACTCCTAAATTCAGCCCAAACTTCCAGTTGATTACTTAATACTCATTAAAGGATTACCAATAAACCTAGTGGACTGACACAGCTAAAATTGTGGAATAGATTTTACCATTGAATCGGGCGCAAGTCTTTGCGCCCCTACGGTTTCGGGGCTCCCATTCTAATTCATCTTGCGAAGGTGTGCCGCGCCAGTAGTGGGCTGACACAGCTAAAATTGTGGAATAGATTTGACGTTTAAACCGGGCGCAAGGATGGTGCCCCTACAATTCTAATCCACCAAATAAGGTGTGCCACGCCAGTAGGTTGGGTTGACGCCAGGAAACCCAACGAAATGGATCAATGTTACCTACTACAAGCCGAATCTGTTTGAGGGCTATTTACTTGCACTTAAGCCAGCCTGCCGTTTACTTTTGTCCGACTACTGAGTGTATGCCAGCACCTTGTCCAAAAATTGTACAACAATGCCGCATCCTGGTCATTGTATTGCTTGTTGTGCCGTTTGCGATCGCGCTCAATCGCCAGCCACAATTGCTGTAGTTGTTGGCAGGTGGTACAGTGTTGAATTTGACAGGCGATGGCGTTGAACCATTGGCGTAGTCGGCGATAACTGATGAATTGTCCACCTTTGTCGCGGCGATGAACAAAAACAATATATGCCCAGGATTCCACACGCAACAGCGCCGCCAGGAATTAGCCGATAAAGTCCATCAGATGCAAATCAACGGCGAAATTTGAGCTTGGGCGACACAGAGGCGAGAATTTCGTCGGGTATTGCTGTGGAGGATTGAGGATTGAGGATTGATATCGAATCCGGTTGAAACTCCAGCTACCTCAAGCTTGAGCGCGATTGTACATCTAATCTAAATAGATATCTTAGCAGTTTGGCAAATTGCCAACAGAATCAAGTAATCACTCCTCGATTGTGGGAAAGGGCGGGTTTGGCGACAAACGTTATTGGTTACACCGCTATTAAAACCCCTAAACCCGCCCCTACAGCCCCGGATTTGGGTCAAATCATTACCCTTCCATCTCATCCACCAACTTGGGAACTCCAGCCGTTAACACCTCATTCCCCGACTCGGTAACCAAAACATCATCCTCAATTCTGACACCAATCCCGCGCCAGCGATCGCGAATCTCAGGTTGACCTTCTACCGGTTTAATATCTAAGCCAATATACAATCCCGGTTCCACCGTCACCACTTGACCCGGTTCAAAGGTTTGCCAGGATTCTTCCCCATTCTTATATACCCCAGAATCATGCACATCTAACCCTAACCAATGTCCAGTCCGATGCATGTAGAAGGGCTTATATTTCTCCTCCTTAATAATTTCCTCGATATCTCCCGCCAGTAAACCCAAATCCATTAATCCTTCTACCAACACGCGCACGGCGGTATCGTGAAATAGATTATACGGCTTTCCCGGTTGCACTTGGGCGATCGCCTCTTGCTGTGCTTTCAACACCAACTCATAGATGATCCGTTGATCTTGGCTAAATTTGCCCCCAATCGGAAAGGTGCGGGTAATATCGGCATTGTAATACTCATAAGCACAGCCTGCATCAATTAACAACAAATCCCCAGTTTCCATCTGGCGCGTATTTTCCACATAATGCAGAATACAACTATTCACCCCCGACGCCACAATCGACGGATAGGCTGGACCCAACGCCCCCCGTTGACGGAAAATATGTTCGATTTCCGCCTGAATTTGATACTCATAACATCCCGGTTGGGCAAATTTGCGGGCGTGATTATGGGCGTCTACGGAAATCGCCACGGCTTGGCGCATCATCTCCAACTCCGTTGGACTCTTCACCAAGCGCATCTTCTGGAGAAGCGGATTTGTGGACTCAATCGCCATCGGACCCGTTCCCCGCTTCGGATACGTTCGCATCAACCTTTGCCAATGGGTGAGAACGGTTTGATTAAAATCGCGATCGCGCCCTAACTGATAATAAATCCGATCTGCCTTCTCTAAATACTGGGGTAACTTCTCATCCAGTTCCGTAATCGGATACGCCTCATCCGCACCATAGCGTTCCTTCGCCCCCTCAACCCCCGTCCGATACCCTGTCCAAACTTCCTTCTCTGGATCTTTGGGTTGGACAAATAGGACAAAGCGATGTTCAGCATGGTGCGGCGCTAACACCGCCACGGCTTCAGCTTCATTAAACCCCGTCAGATAAAAGAAATCACTATCCTGACGAAAATTATACTCCACATCATTATGCATCACCGCAACCGGGGCGCTGCGGAAGATAGCCGTCCCCTGACCCATCTGACTCATCAACTGTTCGCGGCGTTGGCGATACTCGGCTTGTGAAATCATCATTATGCAATGCTAGCTTTTGGGTAGACAATTAACCCCAGAACTGATATGTATGGTTAGGGTTTTATTATTCTTACAGACAAGCGATGGTGAAAGCCCTCGCGATTCATCCGAGGGATGAAACCGAGCGAAGCGTTCAGCCCAGCAACTTTAGTTGCGAGTCTTAGTTAATCTATGCTATAATTCTACCATAAGTTTAACGCGGTAAAATGAT
>NZ_JAVJUO010000189.1:0-17915 GCF_040220555.1 Coleofasciculus sp. C1-SOL-03 | reverse complement strand
CACCCGCCGCCTGGGAGCAAGCATCGCCCAACTCCTCAACATCTCCCCCTACTTCGGGAAAGACGCCCTCGTCTCTCACCTCACCCAATGCCAATCCCCAGAACTCCTATTAATCGCCACCCACGGCTATTTCTCCAAATCAATCCAAAACCCCTCAACCTCCCATCCCGAAGACCCAATGTTACGTTCCGCCCTCGCCTTTGCGGGCGCGAACCGTTGGCTAGACGGCAAACCCTTACCCGCCGCCGCTGAAAAAGGCATGGTATTCGCCCAAGACATCGCCGCCCTTGACCTCTGGGAAACGGAACTCGCTATCCTCTCCGCCTGCCAAACTGGAATCGGGGATGTCAAACTCGGTGAAGGAGTGTTCGGCTTGCGTCGCGCCTTTGCCATAGCCGGAACCAAAACCTTAATCATGAGCCTTTGGTCAGTTCCCGATCGCGCGACGGCTTTGTTGATGAATCGCTTCTTATCCAATCTGCGTCAGGGTTTAGGGCGACGTGTAGCATTAAAAGAGGCTCAAGATTATATTCGCACAATTACAGTTAAACAGTTACAGCAATCTGAATTAGGGTGTAGCATCTTAGCGGAATTAGAGAAAGCATTACCCCAGACTCGACAATTACATCCCACCGATCAACCCCTCGCCCATCCTTACTTCTGGGGCGCTTGGATTTGCCAGGGAGAGACAAAAGGGGTGCAGCTAAGTCGGTGGACACCATAAAAGTTAACGGTATAGATCGTCATTTGTCATTTGTGAAGGTTTGAGGTTGAAGGGGTGACAAGGGACGTGAACGATAAGCTGGGTGTGGGGTGTAAGGGTTAGGGTGTCGGGAAGATAAACGATTAGATGGGATATTTTTCGGGTCAGTTCTGGCAATTCGGGATCAAAAATAAATGTAGGACTTAAGCACACAAGCCATTTAGGGTAAGGACACGATAATATCGTGTCCCTACAGGTAGCTTGAAGAATCAACCTCCTTCTGTTTCCCTACACCCGACACCCGACACCCGACACCCGACACCCAACACCCGACACCCGACACCCGACACCCAACACCCGACACCCGACACCCGACACCCGACACCCGACACCCGACACCCGACACCCGACACCCGACACCCGACACCCGACACCCCACACCCCACACCCTGTCTCCTTTTTCGCTATCTTGTCACGCCTTGAGGGGTTGAGGACTACTTACCCGCCTTTAATCACTCCTAACCCTCAAAGTTCGGTAATATCAAAGACTAGCGATCGCACAACGACCTCTCAATTTATGACCTACTACATCGCGCCCAGCTTCCGGGATAAACTAGCGGTTCACATCACCAAAAACTATCTAGAATTAGAAGGAGTCCGGGTTCCTCTGATTCTGGGTATTCATGGACGCAAAGGAGAAGGCAAATCCTTCCAATGCGAGTTAGTCTTTGAACAAATGGGGATTGGTGTCATCCATATCTCTGGCGGTGAACTGGAAAGTCCGGATGCAGGTGATCCGGCGCGTCTGATTCGTCTGCGTTATCGAGAAGCCGCCGAAATGATTAAGGTGCAGGGGAAAATGTGCGCCTTGATGATTAATGACTTAGATGCAGGGGTGGGACGTTTTGACAGCGCGACTCAATACACGGTCAATACTCAACTCGTCAGCGCCACATTAATGAATATTGCCGATCATCCCACCGATGTGCAACTTCCTGGAAGTTATGACGCCACTCCCCTGCATCGCGTCCCGATTATTGTCACCGGGAATGACTTCTCCACCCTTTATGCGCCGTTAATTCGAGACGGTCGTATGGAAAAATATTACTGGGAACCGAGTCGAGAGGAACGCATTGGTATTGTTGGCGGGATTTTCGCTACCGATGGACTATCACGACGAGACATTGAACAACTGGTGGATCAGTTTCCTAATCAAGCCATTGACTTTTTCAGCGCCTTGCGATCGCGGATTTATGATCAACAGATTCTCCACTTTATCCATGATGTCGGACTCGATCAAGTGTCCTTTCGCGTGGTTCGCAGTACCGAAGCACCGCCGGAATTTGAAAAGCCGAATTTTGAACTATCTCACTTAATCGAATTCGGTCAGGTGATGATTGGCGAACAAAGACAAGTTGAACAGACGGGATTAGTTCGAGAATATAATAAGGCACTGCGGGAAAGTCCTGCGATTGAGTTACCGCCAGCACAGCAAATCACAGGTCAAAATAACACCCAGACGCACAGACAGGGAAACGGTTTAGCAGAAGAACCCCATACCCTTAATCAAGGATCAGCCAATCAAGCCACTACTGAGAATAGAGCTAACCTTAAGACACCTCCGCCGTTAGAACTGATCGCGTCCATAGATTTAGATATCCAGCAGCAGATCCGCGAACTCTTAGCCCAAGGGTATCGTCTCAGTTTAGAGTATGCCAATGAGCGACGTTTTCGCACCAATGCCTGGAAAAGCGGCGGCACATTCCAAGGAAATGAAGCATCAGAGGTGATTTTGGCTTTAGCTGAACGCCTTGCGGAGCATAATAACGAATATGTGCGGTTAATTGGCATTGACCCCAACGCCAAGCGGCGAATTCTGGAAAAGGTTATTCAGCGACCGCGTTAGGATGGGGGAACCCTTTACGACCTTTGAGGGCATGATTTGTAGGGGCGGGTTTATGTGCTTTCGTTTCGCTATTGATGATAACCTGACTTCAAACCCGCCCTTTCTAAATGTAGAGGTGGGTTTCACTACTATAGTTTCTCCCTCACCCGGATGCGACTAAACCCGCCCCAACCTAGGTATAAGGGCGGGTTTTGTTGATCACTTATTGGTGACAAACCCATTGAATGGCTAAACCCGCCCCTACAATTGACTTAATTCCCCATCTCCCAGCTTCCCTCACTCCATCCTCCCTCAGACACGCTAAATTGTAATGTAGAAGTTCTCAGGCAACGGATAGATAGGTTTAACTCTCCCGAACAAGGTGATGAACGACGAACAATGAACCATGAACACTAAACCAGGAAAAAAACACCCGATCTAATCAACTAGGATATGAATTCTCCCAAACCTCCCCAACCGCCGAAAACTATTCTGGGTCAGTTGACTCAGGCAGTTCAGACGATTCAAGCTAGAGTTAACTTTGAAGCCCTAGCGCTGAAGCCGAATGCCAAAGTTCCAGAACTGTGGGTGCAAGATGCGGGTGCGGATAAGGCGGAAGTCTACCCCCTATTAGGCGATCGCTATTTGCTGGGACGCAGTTCTAAATCCTGCGATATTGTGGTGCGAAATCCAGTGGTGAGTCAGGTTCATTTGTCTTTGGAACGCTATGGGCGATCGGGCAGAACCTTTATTATTAAAGATGAAAATTCAACCAATGGTATTTATCGAGGTAAACGCCGCCTACCGTCCTTAGCTTTGCGCCATGGGGATATTCTCACCATTGGTCCACCGGAATTAGCCGCCTCGGTTAAACTGCAATATGTTGATCCGCCACCTTGGTATATTCTCGCTATTCGTTACAGCCTCTATGGGGTGGGTGGATTAACGGCATTAATTGCTTTAATTATTGGTATTGAATGGTTAAAAGTCCCAGTCCGACCCCTACCCGTTGGGGTTCAAGGACCCGTTGTCGTCTATTCTCGTGACCAGGTGCCTTTGCGTCAACCGCGTACTGAGGTTCACCGAGAACTGAAACGGTTATCGGATTTTTCCCCCTATCTCCCTAAAGCTTTAGTCGCTTCGGAAGATAGCCGCTATTATTGGCATTTTGGTGTCGATCCCTATGGCATTTTGCGGGCATTAGTCCGGAATATTCGGGGGGGTGGAATTAAAGAAGGGGCAAGTACGATTAGTCAACAGGTGGCTCGCAGTTTGTTTACCGAATATGTCGGGCGAGATAATAGTGCCGCCCGGAAACTGCGGGAAGCGATTGTGGCACTGAAACTGGAGACATTTTACAGTAAAGATGAGATTTTAAGGACATATTTAAACCGCATCTATCTAGGGGTAGAAGCGTATGGGTTTGAAGATGCTGCCCAATTTTATTTTGATAAATCGGCACAAGAGTTAACCCTTTCCGAAGCCGCGACTCTGGTGGCAATTTTGCCAGCACCGAATAGTTATAATCCAGTGCAGGATTATGATACCGCCTTGGCGTTGCGAAATCGGGTAATTAACCGGATGCGGGCAATGGGGATGATTAGTGATGAGGAAGCCAAACGAGCCAGGCGATCGCGCATTGAGGTGAGTCCGAAAGCCCGGGAATTCCTGAATAGCACCAAAGCTCCCTATTTCTATAATTACGTGTTTGAGGAACTGCGGGATCTGCTGGGTGCGGAGTTGGCGCAAGAAGGCAACTTTATTGTCGAAACCAGTCTCGATTTACCGACTCAGGCGAAGGCGCAATCAGAACTACGTAATTTTGTCAATACCACGGGAAGCCAATTACGCTTTTCTCAAGGGGCGATGGTTACTCTAAATACCACCGATAGCTCAATCCGAGCGATGGTGGGAGGTGTGGATTACCAAGAAAGTCAGTTTAATCGGGCAACCCAAGCCCAACGACAACCCGGTTCAACCTTTAAACTATTTGAATACGCCGCCGCCTTAGACCAAGGAATTCCACCGGGAAAAACCTACTCCTGCGCCCCAGCTTATGGTTTACGTGGGTGTGAACGTTCCGGGGGTTCGGTGAATATGTACACGGGGTTGGCGCAATCAGAAAACGTGGTTGCGGTGCGGGTAGCAATGGATGCCGGATTAGGGAATGTGATTGAAACGGCGCGACGATTAGGGATTCGCTCAAAGCTTGATCCGGTTCCCCGCTTGGCAATTGGACAAAGTGAAGTGAATGTGTTAGAGATTACCGGGTCTTATAGCGCGATCGCGAATAATGGGGTGTGGAATCGTCCCCATGGAATTAAACGGATTCTCGATAGTGGGGATTGTGTTGATCAGAATGATCCGCAAACCTGTCGGGTGATCTATGACTTTGCCGAAAATGGGGAAGGGGGGGTTCAAGCGGTAGCCCCTGCGGTTGCTCGGACGATGACCACAATGTTGCGGGGGGTGGTGCAAAATGGCACAGGCGGTTCCGCCGCGATCGGATTTGGAGAAGCGGGGAAAACCGGAACCACTGACCGTAATGTTGATTTGTGGTTTATTGGTTTTATTCCCAGTCGGGAGTTAGTCACCGGGGTTTGGTTAGGCAATGATGATAACTCGCCCACGCGGGGAAGTAGCGCCCAAGCTGCACAGTTGTGGGGTCGTTATATGCGGGATGTGGTGCAGTAATTAGGAATTGTGGTAGTGGGGGTAGGGAGATGGGGGAGATGGGGGAGATGGGGAAAGCAATGTAGAGACGTGCCATGGCACGTCTGGAAGCTGGGGAAGATGAGTAAGTTAAGTAGAATGCCACTGACTTTAGAGTTTGTAGTAAGCGCTGTCTTCGCTTCTGGCACGCTTCGTGCCTACTACGAACCCAGCTTAAGTCAGTGACATTCAAGTTAAGTAGGTGGAGACAATTAAAGTTAACAGTGGGGAACTCGCTTCCCTTGAAAAGCAAGCTACGTTTATGTAAGGGTTTGAGGGCTGTTTACATCACTTAATATAGTTGAGTTTATTTCCACCAACCTACTTATTGCCGCTGACCTACTTAACTCAAAACTCTACCTTCCCTGATAACTGTTCCCTGTTCCCTGTTCCCTGTTCCCTGTTCCCTGTTCCCTGTTCCCTGTTCCCTGATAACTGTTCCCTGTTCCCTGTTCCCTGTTCCCTGTTCCCTGTTCCCTGTTCCCTGTTTCCTGTTCCGGTTTGTGCAGCAGACCCGAATTCGAGTGGTTTCATGATTAGAGACTATAAATTATATCACCTATCAAAGTATTGGTTTTATATTGGATTAACCGCTATTTTTTTCGCCTCAGCCCTGCTGCGATTTTGGGGATTAGGTCGATTTAATGCGCTGGTATTTGATGAGGTGTATTACGCCAAATTTGCTAATAATTATTTAACCGGAACAGACTTTTTTAATGCTCACCCCCCCTTAAGCCAATATATTATTGCGATCGCGATGTGGTTGGGGTCTCATTTTCCTTGGGATCAACAGACTATGAACGGTTTAGCAGGTTCACTGCGATCGACCTGGAGTTATCGTTGGCTGAATGCACTCACAGGTTCATTTATCCCCCTAGTTGTCGCCGGAATTGCCTATCAGCTTAATCGGCGTCGCAGCTATGCTTTAATCGCCGCCCTGTTAGCTGGGGCGGATGGTCTATTTTTAGTTGAGTCCCGCTACGCTCTGAATAATGTCTATTTGGTTATTTTAGGATTATTGGGGAATTTGTGTTGGTTAATCGCCCTGCGTCAATCTCAGTCAAAACGCTGGACATATCTGGCATTATCGGGAGCTTTTTTGGGCGCATCTGCCTGTATTAAATGGAATGGTTTATGGTTTTTATTTGGAGTGTATCTCCTTTGGGGGATGGCGTGGCTGCTTCAGTGGAGAAGTCATTCAAAAGATAAAAATTCGGTTGGGGCGGGTTTAGTTGCATCTGGATCAAAAAGAGACGATAGCCGTAAAACCCGCTTCGACAAACTCAATCCTCAACAGTCAACACTTAAAACTCCTCTGGTTAATCTAACTCAAATAAACATAATTCAATTTTTAGTCAATTTTGCCCTAATTCCGGCATTGACGTATAGCTTACTCTGGATTCCCCACCTAATTATGAATCCTCAACCTGGATTCTGGGACGCCCACTATAAAATTTTGACGTTTCACGAAAAAATCGGTAGCGGACCAGAGGTTCATCCCTACTGTTCTAAATGGTACACTTGGCTAATTATGTTCCGACCTGTGGCGTACTTTTACCAAACCGCCCAGAGTACAAGGGAACAAGTCCCCGCCTACCCCCCGTTACCCAAGGGATATGGTCAGGTCATTTATGATGTCCACGCTATGGGAAATCCTATCCTGTGGTGGCTGTCAACCTCAGCCATTTTATTATTACTGTTGTTATTACTACAGCGTCTTTGGTCAGGAATGCGGGGATATTTTCCGCCGACAACGGTCAATTATATTAGTCTCTATTTAGGTCTTAACTGGCTGGCTCAGTTACTCCCTTGGATCGGCGTCAGTCGCTGTACATTTTTATACCATTATATGGGGGCTTCTGTGTTTTCGGGATTAGGGTTAGCTTGGCTGATTGACCGTTGGCTACATCGAGAAGAAGAGTCTTGGCAAATTGCGGCGATAACGGTGATCAGTTTAATTTTGTTGGCATTTGTCTTTTGGTTACCGATTTATTTAGGATTACCGTTATCTGCTGAGGGTCATCAACTGCGAATGTGGTTCCGTTCTTGGATATGAATCCATCGTCCAGACGTGCCATGGCACGTCTCTACTTCCCCAACTCATCTGATCAGAATCCCCGTAAGGGACTCACTTCCAGCACGCCATTCGGCTTAAACACCACCTGAAACTGAGCCAAGGGTTTGTCGGGAACAAATCCGGTTTCTCCACTGCCAATACCAGCCGCTTCTGGGTTGGCTAATTCTGCCAAAGGGGTTTCCTCGACATAATCCCAAGCCGGTTGATTGGTTGGTTCGTAGTCAGCAACGGTACCATCTTCGGTGATAGCCACTCGGTAATTTAATGGCTTTTGGGATAAGGGTGTTCCTTGCCAACGTTCGTTTAAGGTGTCGTAGAGTTGGTTATTTAATCGTCTCAGTATCCTGCGATCGGTAATTTCGGGTCCTAAACCTGGTTCTCCTTGATAGCCTTGCCAAGGACTAATTTGCAACACACCGCCTGGGGTAAATACCACTCGGAACAGAGCAAAGGTTTCTCGGCTTGCTGTACCGCCGTCTGTGGGAATATAGCTCAACTCCGGTAAAGGCGTGTTTTGAGCACTATCAATCGGCGTATCCTCAACAGGTTTATACCCGAGAATTTCTCCGTCTCCGCCAACCGTAATCTGATACTCTAAATTCTGACTTAACCCTTCCCGGTCATCCCACTCTTGATTGAGTTCTCTATACAGATAACGCTTTAAATAACTCAACTCCGTTGGATTGGTAATCTCTCGACTGGAGGTTAATTCGTTTTCCAGTTCCGCCGCTGACGGGGGACTTGAGGTGGGAGTTGGCGTCACCTGACCCGGGCTATCTGGGCTTGGGGAGGTTGTTTCCGTAACCTCAGACTCAGAGGCTGGCTTGGGCGGACGCACTTCTGGGACAGGTACCAAGAATAACGCCAACGCGGCGACAGCTAAACTCGTCACCCCGATCGCAGCAGGTGCGTTTCTTTGGGTGACGGATTTGTCAGCTTGGCGATACCGTCGGGAAATCGCTTGTAAGGGTACAGTTAGATCGGGCAACGTGCGTTGATCCGCCTGGAACTGATCGATCGCCTCAACTAAATCAAAGAGCTGTACTGTGGTTAAATCAAGCTGTACAGGGTTGTTACCATCCATCCCTCCCCCAGCCGCCCCAGATGCGCTATGGGAATCAGCGGGAACACCCGAAACTGCCTCGGCGGGTTGCCCCACCATTAAACGGTGCAAGTTTTTATCCGGAAGTGATTGTAACTGCACCAACGGCGGTTTAGCGCCATCAAGTTGGGGGTGAGGGACATGACTCAAAAATTCTTGAGCATACCGACTGACTGACTGAACTAGGTTCTCAAAAAAATCTCGTCCGCCGCTAATGGGCTGCGGTTGACCCATAAAACGGCATTCTGCATTAACCAGAATCGTCATCAGTGGGCGAGCATCAAGCTGGTCTCCCCCTGCGGTTGTATCACTTAATCCCTCTAGGATCAGCGTACAGTTGGGTAAACTGTACTGGCGTCGAATTGTCATCGTTTTTTCCTTATGGAACCCACCATTATAGCTACGGACGCTCTCAACTCTAGTTTGGATCGTTCATCCAACTTCCCCATCAAACAAACTCATCCAAAATCGCTGCATACCAGAGGTTCCCGTACAAAACAGCAACTGCGCTAACAGCGACAAGGCTAGCTCATTTAACTTTTCATCATCTGTATTGTAGACAGAGACCTTTGCCCGTCGTTTATTCATCCGGCTGCGGAAATGAGCCCGGAACCGCTCTAGATAAGAGGACAAGCGAAAATGTTGTTCGATGGGAACCTGCTTTTGACTCAGTTGTTCGTAAGCCAGAAGCAGTTGGCGAATTACAACCGTCATCCGGCGAGCCAGATAACTGGCGATAATTACCAAGGCTTTCGCTTCTTCTAGGTTCAGCGGACGGCGCGTGTGAGAGCGTCGTAAGGGATTAGTGCAGCGTAGACGCCAAAGAACCACACGATTGTTGATAATATCCTGTAGTTCTAGCTGCTTAGCGACTAGCAGCATCGCCTCAGACCCCCCTAGTTCCAGCGCTTCAATGGCAAGTAAAATCAGGTCAATCTGCTGCCGACTTCGCGACGGGCATCCCCGATCTGAGATACCAGGATCGGGTAAATTATCTAAAATAACGGGATGGGATGGGGCATCAGGACTGTTTGTCGGCATTACGCTTACAGAAAGAATCATTGAAAATTGGGGTTGGTAAGGGAACTAATGGAAACCACTGTCATTTATGTATGGGGAGGAATTCGTCCCCTTACATAAACAGCAGTCCGACAGGACTTCCGAGAGAAAGTGTATTGGTATCCATCCTTCCCTTGTACACGACTGCAATATTTGTGGCTAATGCCTTGGACTAAGCCATTGGGTGTTGCAATGTTGAAACTACCTGTAGTTCGTACAGCAATACGACCCATGTAAGTTCCTATCTTTTTGCCTTTAGTGACAATCGCTTTGACGATATCACCAGTCTGAAAACCATGAACAAATTTGCTCCTAGGGACATAACGTACAGGAAAGCCGTACTTGTCAGTGCGACACACCTTCCGAGTACCATGACCTGTAGCAGTGATGATTAGCGGCTTATCTATCAACACCTGTAATTTGTCTGGGGTTGATTGACCGACACAGGCAGCATCCAGCCAATGAGTTTTGGGTAACTCTTGACGGGTTCGGTTAAACTTTGTCCTACCACCAGTTCCGGTTTCTACAGGTAGACCTGTTTCAGACAAAGCCCGATACAGCGTCCATCGGGTTGAGTTAACTGCTGCTGCGTCCTTGAGGGGACACTTTCCTAGCGATAAAACCTTTTTAAGCAGGTCAGGCTTACGAGAAAGGAATTGTTCAATAGGCTTGTTTCCCTTTCTCTGATTGCACTTAACACAAGACAAAGTAAGATTGCTAACTCGGTTACTCCCTCCCTTAGATTTGGGATGAATATGTTCGACCTGCAGGGAGACACCTTCAATGCCACAGTAAACACATTGCCGCCCCCATTTGGTTAAGAGATATTGCCGCACCTCGTACCCAGCTAGTTCACCCTGTTGATACTCTATGCCAGATATTTCTGGGTTTTGTATTAGTTGAGTGTCAAAGTTAACCAACTCCATTGATATGGCGGTAATTGGGCAAAAACGTCTCAATCGATTAACCCATGTCAGAGTGGTGTCTACTCGATGCTGGAGACTAGGAGCCAGCCAACCATCGGCGCGATTACGATTGTTGAATCGGGGCTTACGATAACGGGTATGTCGATTCCGTCTCCCTCGCCGTAGGGCACGGCGAGACTCTAGGGACTGTTTAATTGAGTAGCCGCGATGATTTAATTCGGCTGCCCAAATTATTGTGTTGTCCTTGAGGATAGAAATACCCGTTGTCCTGCTACCAGGATCTAACTTGAGTCGATACTCTTGTTGATTATCACAATCCTCCTCCACATTTTTGAGCATGATGGTAAATGGATAGCGTCGCAGTACGACGGCTTTTCCTTCTTTGAGAAACTTCCTTGCCCGTGCCGGATGACATGGGTTGAGAGGTTTTCTGTTTTTGTCTACAACTAGAACAAACATGAGTTGATTATCTCCTGTTTCCAGGGTAAAGTTTGCCTCGAAGTGGTTATTGGGCGGTACTTTATCCAACACACTGGCTTAACCCTTGTACACCTGTTTAATGCTGGATTTCGAGAGCTACAGGCTGGCACGCACCCGTAGGTCGGAACTTTAACGCTTCCCCATAACGGCTACCAGATTACTCTGGTCTTCTGGTCAGGTATGGGCTAAATTCCAAGCCCCCAGCTTGTAGCTGTGGGGTTCCTGACTGAATCTAAGTAGCGATTGTAGTTGAACTTGTCTTCTATACAGAAATAATTTCCAATTAAATTAGAGATTATGTGGAATACCTGACTTTTTTATCTCAGCATTTGTGCCGTTGACCAAAATTGAGCAATTGTCATCATTGAATGGTGGCTGGATTGGATCGCCGCCCAGAATTATGGGTATTGGCTAGACAGTGTCCGGAATAGCTTATCTCCTCATCGTTCAACCTCTGAACTTCTAGTGTACGATTTGGCTGGTAGTCAATGGCAACTCACTGACCCACCCTTTCCGATGCGATCATGGCACAATAACTCCCAATCGGTCTCCTGCCTTGATTAAATTGTTAAACCCTTTGCTCAAGAACCTTATCTACCTATGGATTTAAAGTTACTGATTCGGGATATCCCCGATTTTCCCAAACCTGGAATCGTGTTTCGGGATATCACCCCCCTGCTGCGCCACCCAGAGGGACTACGCTACACGATTGACCTCTTGGCTCAAACCTGTAAACAGGCGGGACTCACGCCCGATTATGTTGTCGGTATCGAATCCCGTGGCTTTATTTTTGGTCCTCCCCTTGCCTATCAACTCGGCGCTGGGTTTATCCCTGTGCGTAAACCCGGTAAACTCCCCGCTGCTGTCCATACCATTGAGTATGAACTCGAATATGGTATGGATCGCTTAGAAGTTCATCAAGATGCCTTTGATTCCGGTTGCCGTATTCTGATTGCCGATGATTTAATCGCCACTGGAGGCACAGCCGCCGCGACTGCCAAGCTGGTGCAAACGATTGGCTGTGAACTGGTGGGCTTTAGTTTTATCATCGAACTAAGGGATTTACAGGGGCGTCAGAAGCTGCCTGATGTACCGATTGTTACCTTGGTTGAGTATTAGGCAGTAGTGATTGGTGATTGGTTCCGTTCTTCAATTCAAACAAAACACCCATGACTTCTTCAACACAGGATTCTTCAACTCGTCAGGGCTTAGATGAGGCATGGACGGGGTTTCTACGGATTGTCACCAGTGAGACGTTTCTCTACATCGTTAAACGTCTCCTGCAAGCCTTATTAACTCTATTGCTGGCATCGGCGCTTAGTTTTGCCATCATTCAATTGTCACCAGGGAATTACTTGGACACCCTGCGGCAAAATCCCAAGATTTCCCCAGAACGGATTGAGGAACTCCGACAGCAATTTGGCTTGGATCAACCAGCCTACAAGCAATATTGGCGCTGGCTGGTGCGAGTGGTGACTCAAGGAGATTTCGGTGAGAGTTTTGTTTATTTTCGTTCCGTATCGTCTCTACTCTGGGAACGTATCCCCGCCACCTTATTGCTTGCCATTTCCTCGATTATCGTCACTTGGGCGATCGCGATTCCGCTAGGAATTATTGCCGCTGTCAAACAAAGCCGCTTTACCGATCGCGCGTTACAGGTGATTAGTTATACCGGTCAAGGCTTTCCTAGCTTTATTACTGCTTTGGTGCTGCTGATTATCGCCCAATACACTTCACCGCTGTTTCCGGTGGGGGGTATGACCAGTATTAATCATGCCGATTTGTCTCCCATTGGTAAAGTCCTAGATATTGGATGGCACATGATTTTACCCACTCTTGCCCTCTCGATCACCAGTTTTGCTGGACTGCAACGGATTACACGCGGGGCAATGTTGGATGTTTTGCGGCAAGATTATATCCAAACCGCCCGTGCTAAGGGACTTCCGGAAAATCGGGTCATCTATGTCCATGCTTTACGGAATGCGGTGAATCCCCTGATCACTATCCTGGGTTTTGAATTTGCTAGTTTGTTAAGTGGTGCGTTTATTGCCGAATTTTTCTTTAATTGGCCCGGTTTGGGGCGGTTGACGTTACAAGCGGTCACGGCTAAAGATACCTATCTGGTGATGGCAGCCTTGATGATGGCGGCGGTGATGCTGATTGTCGGTAACTTACTTGCTGATTTGCTGCTCAAATTTGTTGACCCACGCATTCGCCTAGAAAATCTCAAATAATTCATCAGAAGTCAAACCTATCAATTAGGGGTAGGTTTAGGGGCGGGTTTAGCCCCATCTGGGTGGAGAAAAAAAGGATAGTCGTGAAACCCGCCCCTACAGAAGGAATGACGAATGACGTAGCTTGCTTCTCAAGGGAAGCGAGTATGACGAATGACAAAGGACCAATGACGAATGACCAATCAAAATGTTTAGCCAAATCTATTACTTAATTCTTTCTCGAGTTGATGGTCGTTATCTGGCTGCCCAGCCTACCGCAAGGGATCGTGAGATGGGGGCGGGCTACTTATTGATGTTTCGCGAACGGTTTGAAGCCCTCAGCTATCTGAATACCCACGCGGCTGATCTAAGCGATCGCTTTGCCGTTGAGTCGGTTTCCGGAACCCAGTTAAAGGGATTACTCCAACGCTGGGGATTTCATGGGGTAGGGATTGTACAAGATCCATTGATTCCCAAAATAGAGTTTCTATCTTACGGAGGGTGACATCAAGTTTTTCTAAGGATAAGTATTCTCCCCAGATTCTCAACACAATCATTGAAGATTACACCAAATTCTATCTTTAGATGAGCGATAAGACTGATGTCATTAGTCCACAATGAATGAAGATACGATCACTCAACCCATACCCTGACAATCATCATATGTATTTTTTAGCGGTAGCAGAAACAAGCTCAGGGAAACTTATCCATACGGTTTTGGGTCGCTTGAATAGCAACTCTTTATCTTCAATCTACCCCAGTCAAATCAGTACATTATGACGTTTCAAGGTAATCGGTTTGATCGCAAAGACTCTCGGCGTCCTCAACCTAGAAAAGCAGTGAAGCCCAGAGGGTTAATCCAGAAACTTAAACACCACATTTTTTTATTCGGTGTAGCAATTTCCTGGGGAATTGCCACTCCGTTGAATGCGGCGGAACGAGTCACCCTACAATTAGGACCATTTCAGCAATCGGTGGAAATCGCGGATCTAGAGGAATGGGCGCAGACAGGGGAGTTACCGCCGACTCTCAAACCCTACCGTTCCTTACTCACCCCCCAAGTGCAGCAGGTACTCAACAGACGCCTGCAACTTGACCCGAATCTGGCGGAGAAATTTATCAATGATGTGCTGCTGTCCACCGATGGCGCCCGCTTACTGGATCAAATCGGTCGGGTACTCCCGGATAGCAGTCTGGATCAGTTAAAATCAGCTCTGTTTTTAGCCGCACGCCAAGCGAATGGATTGTCGGTGCTAAGTTTTTTAAGAGCTTACCCAGAGGAAACGGTCACAATCAATGCCTCATCCGCGATCGCGATCGTGCTGCAAATGAATCTGCCTTATTTGCAATCTCAAGTGGTTAATCCGATCCTAGAACAGGAACTCACCGTTGCGGATACGCCAACGTTTACGGCTGACCTTGATCCGACAGTGACGGGGTATCAATATGTCCGAGAACGCACCCTGAGGCTACGAGATCGCGATCGCGATCGGTCTATTCCTGTCGATGTTTACTGGGTGGGGAATACGTCAGGACCGTTAGTGGTTCTCTCCCACGGTTTTGGGTCTGACCGCAAATTTTTAACCTACCTAGCGCGTCATCTGGCGTCGAATGGGTTAACCGTTGTGGCGATAGAACATCCTGGTAGTAATTTTAGCTGGCTCACTGGGGTGTCTCTGAGCAGTAACCTGGGGGAGGTGTTACCCGCATCGGAGTTTATTGACCGTCCTCAAGATGTCAGCTTTGTCTTGGATCAGCTGGCGCGAATTAATCAAGGCTACGGACCGTTACGGGGCAAATTAAATACGGAACAAGTTACCGTTATTGGTCACTCCCTAGGCGGCTACACCGCTTTAGCCTTAGCGGGCGGACAACTCGACCTAGAGGAATTGCGGGAGTTTTGTCAAAAGCGTAGTCCTCTAGAACGTTCCCCGGCTGACTGGTTTCAATGTTCCGCCACAGACTTACAGGACGACAATATACAGTTACGCGATCAGCGGGTGGTTCAGGTGATGGCTCTCAATGCCGTTACTGGACACTTATTTGGTAGTACGGGTCTAGCGGATGTAAAAATTCCCACGTTGCTGCTAACGGGAACCGATGACGCGATTACGCCCTCTGTGGAACACCAACTTCGAGCTTTTGATCAGTTAAGCGGATCGAAGTATCTGATGGTGGCGCTGGGGGGGACTCACTTAAGTGTCACCGATCGCGCTAGTCTCAATCAAGCTGTAACCAGCAGTACCTTGGTGCGGGAACTCACAGATAAAGAAGCAGAACCCCTGCGTCGGCTGTTTCGAGGGGTGAGTTTAGCCTTCATTAAACAGCTCACGCCTGAAGCCCAACGCTATAAACCCTTTTTGACGCCAGCTTACGCCCAATCGCTTTCCACTCCTAGCTTATCCCTACGCCTGAGTACTCAACTCCCGCCCAGCTTAACCACTTGGTTTCAAGTGTTAAACGTGAGTCACCAGAAAATTGCCATCCGCTTCCCTCACCTTAATCAAGAGGCGATCGGCAAGCTTTTTTCACCCTTTGCCAACTCTTCCCAGGTTATGACCCAGACTGATTGCTGCACAGGACCACTCAACCAGATTTTTACGAATTTCATGAATACCTACAATCGGCGTTTGACGGGCATTAGCTAGCCGCGTTTATTCCTTGACATTTGAACTAAACCGTGTTATCGAGGGATCTGCCTGGACTGGCGCTCTCGGAAATTTCCGACAAGGGACAAATCTAGTGCAGCGCGGCTTCAAATACTAACCAGTTAACAAGCTGCTTAAAAGCAGCTACCTTATGTTCCTCATAGCCATCTGCCATGGAGCCTTCGGACTTCTGCCTTCTTGTACGAGTTGCTCAATTGTCAGTTGTTGGTATATAATCAAATAATGCCAATATTCAAATATTCAACACCCAAACAACAGAGTAGGCTAAATCACATTTATTTCTGATCAGGCTTGCCAACACCAGGTTAAGTTTGCTACCTTAGTTAAGCGCAAAGGATAACAAGCCGGGATAGCTCAGTCGGTAGAGCAGGGGACTGAAAATCCCCGTGTCGGCGGTTCAAGTCCGCCTCCTGGCATTCCTAATAGCTGATTCTATTACTATATAGATTTGGGTAGAGCGTGAAACGGTTAATATCCTAGAGTTAATCGATTTTGCATCTGTTTGATATTGAGCCGATCCGTTCCTTTCCCAATATCAAAACATGGTAACCGTTGTTGTCATTTTCAATCTGCTGATATCGCTGTTAGGTTTTTATATAGCGTGGCGGATTTGGAAACTACGACGGGTGCTAGGGGCAGCGGCTGATATTGTTGCCAGAGCTGAACGAAGTACTTATCAGGTTTTACATGGCGCTCCCCAAGCTATCTCTAAAGGGCAAATCGGTGTCCACGGCTTAAAAAAACGCTATCAGCAGTTAGAGTTTCAGTTACAACGAGTACAACGGGTTTTGATGGTATTGGGGTTCATCCAAAAAACCTATCGCTCTAGGCGACGCCGTCGGGGAAAGCGATCGCCCGCAAAAAGTCCAAAACTCTGAACCTTACGCTAATTGTCCCCCTTTATGTTAAAAGGGAGCTATCAAGAACATAAGCGAGCTGCCATCTGCGTTCTTGAGCAGAGTTGTCAGGGATTTCTCATCAAATTCCCTGAGCCAATCTGCCTAAAATTGGTGTAAGCATAGAAAGCAAACGATGTCAAAAAAGAGTGCTGGAGTATTTATTGGGGGTTTAGTCGTGGGAGGTGTGATTGGCACCCTCACCGGATTGCTGATTGCCCCGCGTTCAGGGCGGGATACGCGACGGTTGTTAAAAAAATCGACAGATGCCCTACCGGATTTAGCCGAAGATCTATCAACAACTGTACAATTACAAGCCGATCGCCTTTCCGAATCAGCCCTACGCAACTGGGATGGAACCTTAACCCGCCTGCGAGATGCGATCGCGGCGGGACAAGAGGCTTCCGCCAGAACACGAGACGAACTAAACTCGACTCAATCGGACGTGGCGAGTGAATCACCCGCGTCCGTTTCTGATCATCAAGTGTAGGCAACCTGTCGGTGATTGATCCTCTATTTTGGCTCGGACTCTCTATTTTATTAGTCGCGGTTAGCTTAACAGCTGTTTTAGTGGCAGCATTACCCGCGCTGCAAGAATTAGCACGGGCAGCCCGTAGTGTGGAAAAATTAGCAGATACGCTGCGGCGGGAATTACCGCCGACATTAGAGTCGATTCGCCTGACGGGTTTAGAAATTAGTGACTTGAGTAACGATATGAATGACGGCGTTAAAAGCGCTGGTCAAGTCGTGCAACAAGTTGATCAAAGTATCAAAGGTGCGAAAAATCAGGCGAAACAAGCCCAAATCGGCACTCGTAGTGTTGTCGCGGGTGTGAAAGCGGCTTGGAAAACCTGGAGAAACCCTGGGGTGAGTCGTCGTTCCCCTGACCGCTTACCCGCCTCAGAACGCAAGGCTGTTGATTTGCAACAACAGGATACAGATCCGGATAGGGTTGAGCAGGAGTACGAGCGATATGAGGAAATTCAGGATAATGCTCCTGTTTCTCGGCAGGAGGGTGATGGTTGAGGGGAGCAGAGGGAGCTGGGGGAGCGGGGCTCACAAGGGTAGGTTTTTTAAGATGGGGGTTTAGGTAAGACTTAGAAGACAGGTAGACCAGTAGACAAGGAAGAGTGAGAACGGAAAATAGGGCGTTTCGGCTTTTAGAAGTGAGTTTGACCGAACCTAATTTTGTA
>NZ_JAVJUO010000188.1:0-28703 GCF_040220555.1 Coleofasciculus sp. C1-SOL-03 | reverse complement strand
GGAGGGCAAGGTGGACAAGAGGACAAGGAAGGAAAACCGTACAGAATCTTGTTCGGTCAAACTCACTTCTAAAAGCCGAAACGCCCGATTTTTCGTTCTCACTCTTCCTTGTCTACTGGTCTACCTGTCTCCCTTGTCTTACCTCCACCCCAATTTAAAAAACCTACCCTTATGAGTTACCCCCCACCCCCTTAGTAAAACAACACACAGTTATTAAGGTTGGGTGGGTCAAGGTGTAGGGGCGGGTTTCACTACTATCTCTTCGGTTGCACCCAGATACAACTAAACCCGCCCCGATACGCAGGTTTCGTGATTTCCCGTGAAAAGTTAGGTCAAAACATCAAGATGGTGGCAATTCCAGTGCGATCGCGCCCAGTAGTCCTTTGCGAAAATCATTCACTAACTGTCGGGCTGCACGCTCCCCGTCCCCTTGGTAGCGCGTCTGTGCCAAGTCCTGTAAGTAAGATTCACCCGTGATCCCCGTTGGATCTACATCATAACGGTTGTGTAAGGAAGACGTAGAAGTGCGATCGGCTGTAGCTATATCCGGCAATCTTTTCAGCAAATCTACAAACCCAGAAGCAACCCGCTGATTATCGTAAGACGCCTCACCAATATCATCACAGATGGCTAATTTTAGAGCATCCTCTTGATTTTGTAGCTTGGCGGGAATAACACCGGGCGCATCCAACAGTTCAATCTGATCGCTAATCCGTACCCAACGCAATTGACGGGTGACACCCGGACGACGAGCGCTGTCCACCACACGCCGCCCCAAAAGTCGATTAATCAGAGCCGATTTACCCACGTTGGGGAAACCAATCACCACCGCACGCACCGGACGAGGCTGCATCCCGCGATTTTTACGCCGTTGATTCATCTGGACTCCAGTTTGCTGGGCGGCTTGGGCAACCTCTCGAATTCCTTTCCCCTGCTGGGCATTTGTCCAGTAAGGCGTTTCCCCTTGCTCTTGAAACCAGGATGTCCACAACTGCTGCGTCTTGGGTGTAATCAGATCCATGCGGTTGATCACCAAGATTCGGCTTTTATTCCCCACCCACTCAGCGGTTTGCGGATGATGAGTGGTAAGAGGAATCCGCGCATCCCGGACTTCCAGCACAACATCCACTCGTTTGAGCTGTTCCTTGAGTTGCCGTTCGGCTTTAGCAATATGTCCGGGATACCATTGAATGGTCATGGGTTATTGGTCATTTGTCATTGGTCATTTGTCAGGGAATAGGCAATAGGCAATAGGCAATAGGCAATAGGCAATAGGGAACCAGTCATGTAGGGTGGGCAAGGGTGATCAATGTTGAAATGCTTATCCTATCATTCTGTGCTATTGCCCACCTCACGGTATCTTGAGGGTGATCAAGAGTGTTGGCTGATATCCGTTATACCTTTGTATTACGGCACAACTAGCACGGGACAGGGTGACAAATTAATCACCCGATTGGTGACGCTTTCGGAAGCGCCATCCTCAGTTAATCCCAATCCGCGACAGCCCATAATAATTAGATCGGCATTAATTTCGTCAGCGACATCACAGATAGTAAATGGGGGTGTGCCTTCCCGACTCAAGGTTTCTGGCTTAATGCCATACTGGTTAAACATGGCTTGAGCGCCTTTGAGTAGTTCGGCAACCATCTCCGGGGACATGATGTCCGGATTTGGCGATGGGTCATCCGGGTTGGGTTTTTCAACAACCGAGAGTAAGACTAAGTTACTTTCATACTTTTGGACGATATTGGCGACAACTTCCGCCGCTTCACGGGCTTCTCGGCTTTGGTCAAGGGGAAATAAGACAGTCTTAAACATTGTAATCACCTTGAAGGACACGGACTCCGGTAAAATGTGGACGGGAAAAGAGAATACATACTCTTGATCCTAATGATTGAGTGGATTGCTCTATAGATGCAAGTCTGGGGGCAATCATTAAGCATACAACCACTGGCACGCGATCAGATCGCAAAGCATCAGATACAGGCAATTAGAGGAGAGTATTACTGTGTCCAAAAAAACTGTAGCAAATTTAAATGAGTCCGATTTAGCCGGAAAACGGGTATTGGTGCGAGCCGACCTGAATGTGCCACTAGATGAGAATGGTACGATTACCGATGATACCCGCATCCGAGCGGCTCTGCCGACAATCCAGGATTTAATCAAAAAGAATGCCAAGGTGGTTCTGTGTAGCCACTTAGGGCGTCCTAAGGGACAAGTGAAGGACAGCCTCCGCCTAACACCCGTGGCGAATCGTCTGTCTGAATTACTGGGTCAAACAGTGGTCAAGTGCGATGACTGTATTGGCGATGGGGTTAAGTCTCAGGTTAACAGCCTAGATAATGGTCAGGTGGCGTTACTGGAAAATCTCCGCTTCCACCCAGGGGAAGAAAAGAATGATCCGGAGTTTACCAAAAAGTTAGCCGCCCTAGCTGATGTTTACGTCAATGATGCCTTTGGTACGGCACACCGCGCCCATGCTTCAACTGAAGGAGTCACTCATCACCTACAGCCCTCCGTGGCGGGGTATTTGATTGAGAAAGAACTCCAGTATCTGCAAAATGCGATTGAAAATCCCCAGAATCCCTTAGCCGCAATTATTGGTGGCTCTAAGGTGTCGAGTAAGATTGGCGTGATTGAAACCTTACTGGATAAGGTGGATAAACTGCTGATTGGCGGTGGCATGATTTTCACCTTCTACAAAGCCCGTGGCTTGAGTGTCGGTAAGTCGCTGGTGGAAGAGGATAAGTTGGAGTTGGCAAAGTCCTTGGAAGCGAAGGCAAAGGAAAAAGGGGTAGACTTACTCTTACCCACAGATGTTGTCGTTGCTGATAACTTTGCTGCTGACGCCAATTCTCAAACCGTAAGCGTTGAATCAATTCCTGATGGCTGGATGGGGCTAGATATTGGTCCTGATTCCGTGAAAGTCTTCCAAGATGCATTAGGCGATTGTAAGTCGGTGATCTGGAATGGTCCGATGGGGGTATTTGAGTTTGACAAATTTGCCGCTGGCACCGAAGCGATCGCGCGGACTCTAGCCGATCTGACGAAGAAAGGCACAACCACAATTATCGGCGGTGGTGACTCGGTTGCGGCTGTGGAAAAAGTTGGTGTGGCTGATCAAATGAGCCATATCTCCACAGGTGGTGGGGCAAGTCTGGAATTACTCGAAGGTAAGGTACTTCCTGGTATTGCCGCATTGGACGACGCTTAATGGTATCATTGCACGTCTCTACCTGATTTCGGGATAATGGCACTGAAAATTTGCATTAGGGAATCGCCGAAATCTTTGATAGACCGTAGGGTGGGCATTGCCCACCAGCATACCAGTCAGTGGCATTCGATTTAGGGATAAGGGCGGGTTTTGTTGTTCATTTATCGGTGGGGAGGGCGGGTTTTGTTGTTCATTTATCGGTGGGGAGGGCGGGTTTTGTTGTTCCGTTAGTGGTGAATAGCTGACTTTAGTCCCTAAACCCGCCCCTACAGATTCCCTAAACCCGCCCCTACAGATTCCCTAACTTGCACCGCTATCAGGGAAAATGTATCATTGCTCCCCCAGCTCCCCCAGCTCCCCCACAACACTTATTCAGCAGACCCTAATTCTTGGCAGTACTGAGAACTTCGACTAAAGCCTGATAAGCTGGTTTGGGGCGATAGGATTTATCAAAGATTAAGGGCAAGTCGGGCTGACCGACAAAGCTGGGAATCCAGGTAAATTTATCGGTAAATCCCCAGGTGACAAACGCTGTACAGTTGGGCGCTTTTAGACAGACGCCTAACATATCCTGATATACTTTTGCCTGTTTGACCAATCTCTCTTCCTCGGTTCCTGTACCGTTGTGGATTTGGACATCCATTTCAGTAATATGTACCTCTAATCCCAATTCTTCCAACCGCTTGATATTGGTGGCTACGTCTTCGGGTTTGGGCGGATTTTTTATGCTTTTGTGCATCTGCAAACCGACGCCATGAATGGGGACATCTTTCTCTAGCAAATCCTTAATGAAGGCGTAGATCGCATCCGATTTTTCGCCTAATCCTTCTCCGCCATAATCATTATAAAATAGGAGCGCGTTGGGGTCAGCTTCATGCGCCCAGCGAAACGCTAACTCAACATAATCTGATCCAATTCCTTGCTGCCAAATGGTTTTTCTGAGAGAATCTTTACCGCCAACGGCTTCATTGACGACATCCCAGGCAACAATATCACCTCGGTAGTGACTGACTACGGTAAAGATATGTCGCCGCAAAATATCTATCAACTCTTCCCGCGTCCACTCGGTTTCAGTTAACCAGTCGGGTAAACTGCGGTGCCAAACCAAGGTGTGACCGCGTATCTGCATCTGATGGGCTTTAGCAAAGGCAACGATTTCGTTAGCAGCGGTAAAATCGTAGCGATCGCGTTCTGGATGAATTGGCTTAATTTTCATCACATTCTCAGGTGTAACCATGTTGAACTCCCGCGCCAATACCTCTCGATAGGTGGGATCGTTGCGAAGGGCATTTATTGATACGGCTGCACCTATGTGGACGTTTTGTTCTTGGGCTAAAGAACGCAAGGTTATATCGCCCGGTTGGGAAATGGCAGGAATAGAAAAGAGTAATGTGACTGTTAATCCTAAGAGAATTAAGGCACTCAAGCTGAGATATTTATTCAAGCCTTTGACTATCATTTATCGTTTTTGCTTTTTTCAACATCTATTCTATTATTATGCCCAATCCGCTACCCCATTTATCATTATTTTCTGCATCAATCGTTTAACGATGCCGCTTGACAGACATAACTAACCCGCTAAAATCCCCCATCTCCCCTATCTGTAAGAGATAGTCCGTTACTTTTGCCCTCATACACCCGTTAAAGTCGGTACTCGGTTAGCTTGGGCTTTTTGTAAATCCACAGTTAAATTTTCACCACTGCGACGGGCTTCCCAGGAACCGGAGTCAACGCCACCGATACTCCACTGTCCCTGCATAAAGTCTTCCGATTCCGAGATTGTACCAGTGTAACTAATGGGATAGTTGGAACTCGCTAAATAGCGTTTAACGAAGCTAATCCGGCGTCCAATAACTTCCCCAGTTAGTGACGCTTCACCCAAGTAGCTGTCATCTAAGATATTACCCGTCACAGTATTGCCACTATGCAGCAGTGTTGCCTCAAATCTTGTGGGAACGCCCCACTGCCAATAGGTTCCTAGCCAAGTTCCATTTACATCTGCCATCGGTGAAACGTTTAGAATATAAGGGGTGCGATCGCTATTTTAACTAAATCCAACTCAATTCTGAAACCCATCCACCTAAATTAAGCAATTATAGCTAGTCCAAGAAGGCAGAAGTCCGAAGGCTCCAGGGCAGAAGGCTATAAGGAACTCATGGTAGCTGCTTTTAAGGAGCTTGTTAACTGGTTAGTATTTGAAGCCGCGCTGCACTAGTTTTCTCCAAAGTAAAACACTAATTATTTGTACTGAGAATACATTAGAATTGACAGGGATCGCTAACTGGGGAATGTAATCCAATTTGAATCCAAAAACGTTTCGTCTCTCGAATAGAATCATCTTGTGGATAGCGCATAATTCACATTGATATTTAGCACGTTATCGAACAATTTGTCTGGTTTCTTCACGAATTGCCATGTTGGGCTGCAATCATCGCATTGATATGAGTAAAAATACGATCAAGTTCTCCAATCGTATCGAGGTCTACTATCTCTTCAGGTGTGAGTTGGTCAGATTTTTGTTTCGCGCCTGTTCTCGATTTAAAGCTACTCCATTGGGCCAAATTTGTAGTTTTTGCCAAATTTTCTGGGCGGAAACACTACTCAATACAGATGTGGTATGACGGGGACCCGTTAGAGAACTGCGAATAGTTGGGGATAAGGAATCAAATCCGATATCAGGAAGTCCTAATGCTTCACGCACGCCCATACATGATTGTAAACTGTCGGACTGATCAAGCAGCGAAAAGAGATCAAGCTGAATAGGATTTTTAGTATTATCCGTAGGTAAATGATGCCAAACATGGGTGGGAGAAGGAGGCTGGTAATTGGTCGCCATTTTTTTTTGACGAAACCCGACAAAAAACACACGCTTTCTCTTTTGAGGAACTCCGAAAGATGAGGCTGATAGGATAACTTTAATCACTGTATAGTTTTGACTCAGGGGACGTTCAATAACCTCTTTAAGATAAGATGTAAATTTTTTGCCCACCAATGCGGTAACATTTTCCGCAACAAAAGCAATTGGTTCAATTTCTAACACCGCCCGGATGAATTCTGGAAACATATCTCGACTGTCTTTTTTTCCTTTCTGACGACCGGCGACAGAAAACGGTTGACAGGGGGGTCTACCATGGATTACATCAACCAAGCCTCGATAATCTCGCCAGTCTACCTGTGTCACATTCCCAGCTTCTCCTGCAAACACTGTCCATTCTGGTCGAGCATTTCTCAACGTAACACCAGACTCAGGTAAGATATCGTAGGATGCAACATGGGTAAATCCAGCGCGATCAAAACCCAAGTCTAGACCACCACCACCACTGAATAAAGAGAGCGATCGCCAACCGTTATTCGCTAATTGTGGCATTAAATCTTCAGGATTGAGTCGAGGGACATTAATTGGATGAACCGGAGTTCTTCCCTCACCTCGGATAGCCTTGGCTTTGGCTTGACTCGACGCCTGAGAACGTTTCCGGTAAATCTCTCGTTCCTCCTCAGTAATGTCCCAGCCTTGATGCCAAGATGATTTTGTCATCTGTCGTCTACCTTGTTCTAACTAAAAGAGTTAACCTTGATTGAGTATAAATCTATTACAGAGTTATATTCAACGGCAGGAAATGATTATGATGACAAATAATAAAGTTCCCGCGATCGCATACCTAGCTGTGATGCTTCAGTTCAGCCTGGGTTGTATGATTTAAGATGGAGGAGAGATGACTTTAAGGAGGAGAATCCTAATGACGTTGCCAGAATTACAAAAGCAAGCTTTACAATTACCAATTGGCGATCGCTGGAAATTAGTGCAAACTCTGCTGGAGTCTCTACAATGGGAAACTCGTTCCGTGGTGAAAAAGGGTAACTTGTCTCGGTTGCGAGGAGTTGCCAAAAGTACAAATAAGCTGAGTGATGAAGAAATTGCAGAGGATTATATTACCTATCTCACTGATAAATACCAGTAATGCGAGTTTTAATTGATACAAATGTTGTGCTTGATTTTTTACAAAATCGAGAGCCTTTCGTGGAAGATGCAGCCAGATTGTTTGAAAAAATTGATGCTGGTGAGGTTGAAGGATTTATTGCCGCCACAACGGTTACTAATATCTATTACATTATCCGAAAAGCAGCAGGTGCAATAGCCGCCAATGATGCAATTGCCCAAATTTTAATGGACTTGCATATTTGCGCGGTCAATAGAGAGATTTTACAACAGGCGATCGCACTGAATTTTCAGGATTTTGAAGATGCGGTGCAGTATGCTTGTGGAATAGCCTACGGGGTAGATGCGATCGTTACTCGTGATGTCTCTGGATTTGTGAACGCTGAAATTTCTGTGATCTCACCTGGAGAGTTAGCCAATATCACCGACAAGTAAAGGAAGGGAACTGTGGATACTATTGTCAGGATTAAGTGCCGCTATATTAACTTATTATTCTATTCTAGAGATCATCTACTCTAGAATTATGTTGTTGGATGCTTGGCATGACTACTTTGACACTTGAGATAGAACCAATTGCTAACCAAATTAGCGTCACTGATGAGCGGCTGATTGTAGACTTAGCTGATGGTCGAAGTCTCAGCGTTCCCTTAGCTTGGTATCCACGTTTGATGTATGCTTCACCCACAGAACGGCAAAACTGGCAATTACTAGGTGATGGCTACGCGATCGAGTGGACTGATTTAGACGAACATATTGGAATTGAGGGGTTATTGGCAGGTAGACGCAGTGGTGAAAGTCAACAATCACTTGAGCGTTGGTTGGCTACACGTAGTACCTCTGCTAGTTAACACCAAATGTGCTAAAGAACTACGTAAAATACAATCAATTGGCGATTCGAGCCGACGAGAGAGTTAAAAACGTTTACTTTACAGAGGAAACAATAACTGTAGATCTCATGGATGGGCGGGTAATTTCTGTTCCTCTCACTTGGTATCCAAGATTACTGAATGCTACGTCTGAACAACGGGAACAATGGGAAGTATGCGGTGGAGGTTATGGGATTCACTGGGAAGATATCGATGAGGATTTGAGTACAGAAGGAATGTTAAGGGGAGCGCCTGCTCCCAGAGCATCCTTGGCTAATGGCTAAGACAACTTCTGACGCGATCGCACTCCGCACTTTCCACAATTCCCCAAGTTGGGTTGGCATCATTTTATCAGATATTGGATATTGTAATATTAAGCCAACTTACGCTAATAGAGGTATGGCTTACCGCATCGAATACTCACCAGAATCAGAGACACATCTACAATACCTAACGGCTCGACAGCAGGCGATTGTCTTGGATACTGTCGATGAGCAACTGATGTATCAACCGACAGTTGAGACAAAAAACCGAAAGCTAATGCGCCCTAATCCCCTTGCTCCTTGGGAACTTCGCATTGGTAATTTGCGCGTCTACTATGATGTAGAAGAGGAGCCTGACGCTGTTGTATACATCAATGCCGTCGGCATCAAGGAACGCAATCAAGTCCGTATCGCTGGGGAGATTTATGACCTATGAAAATTGTGGAAATTGGACAGGCAAACGCAACACTGGCTGAATATACCTCCGATCTGGCTGAGGAACCCGTTATTATTACCAGCAACGGTCAACCTATTGCCGCTTTGATAACATTAGAAAACGTCGATATGGAGACGATTTCACTGAGTACCAATCCTCAATTTATTGAGTTAATTGAGCGTTCACGGGAACGTCGTCGCGCTGAGGAAGGAATTTCTGGCACAGAAATGCGGCGTAGACTGGGATTGAGTAATGAAGATAGTTTTTAGTTATATAAGCCATATATCATCCACCAGCCCAAACACCATCCTTATCCGGAATGCCAGACAATCTAAAAAATATAAATCTTGCTTGACTGCCCCCATAATCGCTAATTAAAATATAAACAAGTAAAATTTTTTAGGGAGACTAGCGAGGTATGAGTTCAGTTGCTGACCAATTAGCTAATAGTCCGATTGAACGGTGGGTTAAGAAAGTCGAGTTTGTTAGTTATGCTAATCTTGCTTTCTATTTTAGCTAGTAGTACAGGAAATAAAATTTGGGAGTGAGACGTTTATTTTTCATGTATTTATGTCCAGTAAATTAGTAAATTTCAAGACAATCGAGTGAGGCATTTATCATGAATTCTTGAATTGTCTCAGCGCCAGAACGAAGAATTGCTTCTACCCTACTTGTTGGTGCATTACCACAGCGTAACCAAAGCACTTTCGGGGGTGAACCATAAAGACGGCTACGTTCAGCTTGCATCAGCATCCTGCGTCACAATACAAAACTCTTGAACCTTGGCAAATTCCCAAATATCACTATCATCGGCTTCAGTCATACCCTCAAATTGAACATGACTAGAATCGGGGAAAATATCTGCAAGCCGAGTCACCAATTTACGGCTTAGGTTTTGGTCAAACAATAGCTTCAAGTATCACCTACCACAGCAATAAGACGACGTTCTCGATCTGCCGCAAATGCCAAGCACGCTCGGATATCTTCCTCTGTCAATTCCGGGAAATCATCTAAAATTTCTGTATGGGACATCCCCGCCGCCAACCAGCCCAACACATCATACACGGTAATCCGCATTCGTCTAATACAAGGCTTCCCGCCACGCTTACCCGGTTCGATGGTGATGATGTTGCGATAACTCATGACTCAGTTAGATTGAGTAGTCTTGATTATCTCAGTCTATCCCAAAACAGTACCCAATCAATAAACCTAAGTTAGGTTGGCAACCCATAATCAGATGTTAGGTAACCCATGTAATCTTTTGTTGGCTGTTTGAAAGTGCTAAAATCTCTAACCTAGACTTTATTACCGTGCTTAGATTGCTCCAGATCAATTATTTTCATAACATGACTTCCTGACCGCAACTATAAATTCTTATCTCATATACTATCGCCTAAAAAACCTCTGCGTCCCTCTGCGTAAACCTCTGCGCCCCTCTGCGTTAAAAAAACACATCGCTTCCCAGGAACAAAACCCCAACAACAACCCGACTTCGCATCCGAAATCTAGAAACCTGCGAAAGGGGCGGGTTTAGTAAAATCTAGGTGCAACCGAAAAGATAGTCGTGAAACCCGCCCCTACAGAGGCACCACATACCCTGAAAAGCAAGAACAACGCCCCCCTCACAACCAATGGCAGAGGCAACGCTAAGATCATCAAGGACTATTACCCGCCATTGCCCTCATGTCAGATCTGACCAAAATTGCCTCCAACCCTACCCCATCCCTCAATGGAAACCAACCCCCCAGCCAAAACACCATTCGTATCCGGGGTGCCAGACAACATAACCTGAAAAACATCAACCTCGATCTCCCGCGCGATCGCTTAATCGTCTTCACAGGCGTCTCCGGTTCCGGCAAATCCTCTCTCGCCTTCGATACCATCTTCGCCGAAGGACAACGCCGCTACGTCGAATCCCTCAGCGCTTATGCCCGTCAATTCCTGGGACAATTGGATAAACCGGATGTAGACGCGATTGAAGGCTTAAGCCCCGCCATCTCCATAGACCAAAAATCCACATCCAATAATCCCCGTTCCACCGTGGGTACCGTTACCGAGATTTACGACTACCTGCGCCTATTATTTGGTCGCGCCGGAGAACCCCACTGTCCGATCTGCGATCGCAACATCGCCCCTCAAACCATTGACCAAATGTGCGATCGCGTCATGGAACTCCCCGATCGTACCAAGTTCCATATCCTCGCCCCTGTCGTTCGCGGCAAAAAAGGTACACACAAGAAGCTACTCTCCAGTTTAGCCGCCGAAGGATTTGTTCGCGTCCGCGTCGATGGCGTGATCCAAAATCTCTCCGAGGAGATTGAGTTGGATAAAAATTATACCCACACCATTGAAGTGGTGATTGACCGCCTAATTAAAAAGCCGGGACTCCAGGAACGTTTAACCGACTCTTTGGCAACCTGTCTCAAACGTGCCAATGGAATTGCTGTAATCGAAGTCTTAAATGATACAGCAGCCGAGTCAGCTAGAGTCACAACTCATACACATAATGACGAAAAAAATACCCAGTATTCCGAACCACAACTCCCCCAAGAAATCATCTTCTCGGAAAACTTTGCCTGTCCCGAACATGGCGCTGTCATGGAGGAATTATCTCCTAGACTCTTTTCCTTTAACTCCCCCTATGGCGCTTGTCCTCACTGTCACGGATTAGGCAATTTACGCACCTTTTCCCCCGAACTCGTTGTTCCCGAACCCAGCCAACCGATATATTGTGCGATCGCGCCTTGGTCGGAGCGAGATAATTCCTATTACTTGTCCCTACTCTATAATATTGGACAAGCTTATGGCTTTGAACTGGGGACACCCTGGCAGAAACTAAATTCCGAACAGAAACAGGTAATTCTCCATGGCGCAGATAATCCAATTTGGATCGAAGAATATAACGATTATCGTCGTTATCGGGGCGTCATTCCAATCCTGCAAAAGCAATATGACGAAACCAGTTCCGATACCTATAAACAGAAACTCGAACAATATTTAGTCGATCAACCCTGTGAAGTTTGTAAAGGGAAACGATTAAAACCAGAAACCTTAGCAGTACGACTGGGACAATATCGGATTACCGATTTACTTGAGGTTTCCATTGACGAAAGTCACCAACGAATTGACAAATTACACCTCTCCTCCCGTCAAGCCAAAATAGGTGAACTTGCCCTCAAAGAAATTAAAGCCCGATTGCAATTTCTCTTAGATGTCGGCTTAGATTATCTTACCCTAGATCGAGCAGCAATGACGCTTTCTGGGGGAGAAGCCCAGCGCATTCGGTTGGCGACTCAGATTGGCGCAGGATTGACAGGGGTTTTATATGTATTAGATGAACCGAGTATTGGTTTACATCAACGGGATAATGGGCGGTTATTAGCCACCTTGCAGAAATTGCGGGATTTAGGGAATACCTTAATTGTCGTTGAACATGATGAAGAAACCATTCGCACGGCTGACTGGATTATCGATATTGGTCCCAAGGCTGGAATTCATGGTGGCGACATTGTGGTTCAGGGAAATTTCACGGAATTACTCAATAGTGAAACCTCGTTAACGGGAGCCTATTTATCCGGACGCCAGATTATTGAAACTCCAGGAAAACGGCGGGAAGGAAACGGGCGAAGATTAGTTCTTAAAAATGCCCACCGCAATAACCTAAAACATATCGATATAGAGATTCCCTTGGGTAAATTAGTTTGCATTACTGGGGTTTCCGGTTCCGGGAAATCCACATTAGTGAATGAACTCCTTTATCCAGCTCTGCAACATCACCTGAGTCGAAAGATACCCTTTCCCAAAGAGTTGGGTAAAGTTAAAGGATTGAATGGCGTCGATAAAGCGATTGTCATTGATCAATCCCCAATTGGTAGAACTCCTCGTTCTAATCCCGCCACTTATACGGGGGTATTTGATGTGATTCGCGGACTTTTTGCTGAAACCATCGAAGCCAAAGCCAGAGGCTATAAAGCCGGACGGTTTTCATTTAACGTTAAAGGGGGACGCTGCGAAGCCTGTGGCGGACAGGGTGTGAATGTAATTGAAATGAATTTCCTCCCCGATGTTTATGTACAATGTGAGGTTTGTAAAGGCGCAAGATACAACCGGGAAACGTTACAGGTGAAATATAAGGGATATTCGATTGCTGATGTTTTAAATATGACAGTGGAGGAGGCGCTGGAGGTATTCAAGAACATCCCGCGTGCGGTGAATCGTCTGCAAACGCTCGTGGATGTAGGCTTAGGATATGTACATTTAGGACAACCTGCACCAACCTTATCTGGGGGAGAAGCGCAGCGGGTGAAATTGGCGACGGAGTTATCGCGACGGGCGACAGGAAAGACGTTGTATTTAATTGATGAACCAACAACGGGATTATCGTTTTATGATGTCCATCATTTATTAAATGTGTTGCAGCGATTGGTGGATAAAGGGAATTCGGTGTTGGTGATTGAGCATAATTTAGATGTGATTCGCTGTAGCGATTGGGTGATTGATTTGGGTCCTGAAGGGGGGGATAAAGGTGGAGAAGTGATTGCGGTGGGGACACCGGAGGATGTGGCGGAGAATGAAAAGTCGTATACGGGGATGTATTTAAAGGAGGTGTTGAAGCAGTATCCGCCGCAAGTAGAAAGTGCAACGTCTTAGTTGAGGGAAATATTAATGATATGTGTCATTTGTAAGCATGGTGAAACCCAGCCTGGTATGGTGACTGTCACGTTACAGCGAAATGAATGTATTGTAATTCTCAAAGGTGTACCAACAGATGTTTGTGATAATTGCGGGGAATATTATTTGAGTGATACGGTTACTGAGCAAGTATTACAACGTGCTGAAGTAGCTATTAACAATGGTGCTGAGGTAGAAATACTGCGTTACGCGGCGTAGAATACATCTTATGGGGTAAGATAATGACAGATAAAGTAATAAAAGACAGAATTTCATTACTTTTGGCTGACAGAGAACGAATTAATCAAGCATTGGCTAAAGCTGTGCAAGATGCTTTGTTAAAACACAAACAAGCGGGTAATCCAGTGGCTATTTGGCGTGATGGTAAAGTTGTCTGGATACCTCCAGAGGAGATTTTAGCAGAGGAAAATAAACTGTGATTATCTCGGTACATCACTACTGTTGACTGAACGCAGAAATAATTTAATATGAACCATGAGCATCAAACAGGGGTAGAACACTTTGCTACTCTTAAGTCTAAGTACAAAGCCACCGACTATAAAGATACATCCCCCGCGAGTCTGTTGTATTTCATCCTACGAAAAGCTGACTTGGGAATTGAGATCATTGAGATAGAGCGAAATTGGCTCATAGAACATAAACTTTCGGAAACACTTGAAGCTATTCGGAAGGAAGGCAGACAGAAAGAAAAAGAACTTAGAAAACTAGAAAATGAATTTCACAAGTTAACATCTAAGTATACAGCAACAAAGTTCCACGTTTCCTGGAAATCCACGCCGCTTTACTTTATACTTAGCAGACTGGATTCAGTAAATAAGCTAACGGATTCAGAAATTAAATGGCTGCAACACTATGGTTATACTGAGACAATTGTGATCGCTCAACAGATGGAACACTTTGTCACATTAAAAGCCAAGTACCAGGCGACTAAACATCAAGATTTGTCACCGGTTAGTCGGCTGTATCGAATCTTAAAACAACTGGAGGCAAAAGAACCGTTACGTGATTCAGATATTACCTGGCTGAACGAACACGAATTATTTCAAACTTTGGCAATTTATCAGCAACAAAAGGCTGAAAAAGAAGCTGATTTTGCCCAACTTAAGGAGAAGTATCAAGCGACTAAACACTCAGATTCGTCTGTATCCAGTCCGCTGTATCCCCTTCTACAACATCTTGAGACGGATCAGCAGTTAAGTCAGTCACAAATAGACTGGCTGGAGGAGCATAAACTAACTGAAACCCTTGATATTGTTAAGCAGTTGGAACAGAAGCGGCACTTTGCTGAACTGAAGGCAAAATATAAAGCGAGCCAGTACGAAGATTCATCACCTTCTAGCCACTTGTACAAAGTCCTAAAAAAACTTGAATCAGAACATCCGCTAGGCGAACCGGATATTAACTTTCTTAAAAAGCGTAAATTGACGGATACAATTACTATTGCTCAAGACAAATACGCAGCGACGTTAAAGTCTAAGATTGAATTAGGGGATAAACTGGAGGATTCAGAGGTAAATTGGCTGAAAGAAAATGGACGAGAGAATATAATTGCGATCGCGCAAGCTAAACACTTTGCCACTCTCAAGTCTAAGTATAATGTCTCGGACTATAAAGATACATCTCCCTCTAGCCCTTTATACCCGATTCTGCACAAGTTAGAGAAAGCCGAACGTTTGGAACCAACGGATGTAGCTTGGCTTGAGGAAAATAAAATTAAACGTCGTCAATCGAACTATGGTTATTATGGGTGGCGAGAGAAAGGATATAAACTGTTCTCTGGAAAGATTTGGAATACTTACCACAAAATTGAAGCCAAGTTTTACGAACAAGAATACCAGGGCACGGGCAACAAATGGAACTTGCCCAATGCTAGCAGTCATTGGCGTAAGGCAGATCAACCCAAACAAGCATTAAAATTAACAAAGGATATCAAGTTTGACAAAATCAAAGAAAATAAGCTCAAATCAGCGTTATTAACCACTAGGGGCGGAGCCTTTCGAGACATTTATGAATTAGATAAAGCGGAAAAATGTGCGCGTAAAGCGATTGATTATCAACCTAGTAGTCATCACCCTTATACCTTAATGGGAGCAATTTGTTTTAAAAGGGGGCAGTATTCAAAAGGAGAAGAGTGGTTTGAAAAGGCAATTCAACGGGGGGCTTCTCCCAGAGATCAAGACGCGGAAATTAAGCGAGTGGTAAAAACGGCTAAAAATGAGAAAAAACGCCGCGAAGTTGTGGACTATTTACTGAAAAAAGATCCCCAACGGTATGCTTGGGCTAAGTCTTATCTGAAAAAGTCTAAAAAGAAAGGAAAAGGACAAAGTAAAAGATAGCTTGCATCTACGGTGTTCAGTTTGTGCGATCGCGCATTATCTTTGGGCATCTTCTGTAGGGGCGGGTTTTACCACAAACTGATGCAACTCACCATTTAATTTTATAAACCCGCCCCGCTCCCATTTCCCTGTGATCTGGGTAGGGTTATTTTTTCCCCGATTGGGGTGGAGAGGGGGCGGGTTTAGATAGGTTATTCCCAAAAACCGTTACGTTGGCTGTCAAACCCGCCCCTACAGCATCTATCCTGTTGGGTAAACCTGCGATCGCGTCTTTTCCTGTCATCTGTATAGGATTATTTTTTTGCCCGATTGCGGTGGAGAGGGGGCGGGTTTAGATAGGTTATTCCCAAAAACCGCTACGTTGGTTGTCAAACCCGCCCCTACAGGATCTATCTTGTTGGGTAAACGTGCGATGATGTGACAGATTTATTATATGGGTAGGATATCCTAAATTTTGATCAAACCACCCCTGAGATGGATGATGAAATACAATCCCCAGAAACACCATCGCCGTTCGATTCGGCTAAAGGGATATGATTATACCCAAACAGGTGCTTACTTTATCACTATTTGTACGTGGCAGCGCCAATGTTTATTGGGCGAGGTAGTCGATGGGGAAATGCAACTGAGTCGCTATGGTGAAGCCGTCAAATTTAATTGGGATATCTTACCTAAACGTTACGACGGTGTGCGATTAGATGCTTTCATCATTATGCCCAATCATGTACATGGGATTATTTTTTTGCACGATAGGGGTGGAGAGGGGGCGGGTTTAAATAAGTTATTCCCAAAAACCGCTACGTTGGCTGTCAAACCCGCCCCTACAGAATCTATCGCGTCGGGAAAATCCAGTCATAAATTGTTCGCGGGTTTAAAACTTTTTCATCTCGTCGAATTAATCAACTCCGTTCCCAATCGGGTATCCCTGTATGGCAACGGGGTTATTATGAACATATTATCCGCCACGAAGAATCATTAACCGCTATTCGTGACTATATCCTGAAAAATCCCTGGGATTGGCATAACGATGATTTGCATCCTGAGAATCTCCATAGCTGGGATGAATCTTGTCCTCTGGGATGTGAATTTCAGGGCAAATATTACACTCAGATTCTTGTCGGGTAAATGTGCGATCGCGTATATTATATACCTCTAAGTGGGATTATTTTTTGCCCGATTAGGGTGGAGAGGAGGGCGGGTTTAGATAGGTTATTCCCGAAAACTGTTACGTTGTTGGTAAAACCCGCCCCTACAGAATTTACTGTGTCGGGTAAATGGGCGATCGCGTTTTTCCCGGTTGACCAATTTTGCTCCGGATGAGTAGCCAGTTACCTCGAATCCTATAGTTACGAACATCTACCCGAGGCAATCAGCATTCCACTATGACTCGTATTCATCCCTATTTTCTCCCCGCGATCGCAGGATTGATTATTGCTGGTGTTGGTGGCTGGGGTTGGCTGGCTGTAAATAGTAAAGGAATTCCTGACAATCCCGTTGAAAAGTCTTCTGTATTACCTCCCACCCCAGCCAATCCTGACTCAACCGCCTCACTTATCGCCCAACCGGATTCCTCTGTCATCCCTGAGGTGAATCCAGCATCGACGCCTCAACCTTCCGATGCTGCTGATACCATAACCCTAAATATTTATCGCACAGACAGTCAATGTGAAACCCTGATCCCTGAACCCGTGGCTGTTGCAGCAGAAACTCCGGTAACGGCGTCTGTGGGAACCGTTGTCGCCCAAGTGAGTTCGGGGGATTTGGATTTAGCGGGTTATCGCGTTAATCTTAATAACGGTATCGCTACCATCGATTTACGCTTGTCTCCAGATTCCCAGCGTCAATTCGTCTCCCTCTCGATGTGCGAACAATTGGCATTATTTGGTAGTATTCGCAAAACTTTGTTAGAAAACCCTCGACTCAATATTAAAGACGTTCGCTTTACCGATAAAGGACAAGAAATTGTACTTTAATCTGAAGTTCTCCTGTAGCAAAAAGCAACTCACTCCAAAACTTCCACGTCTCAGGATTGACAATTTTACTCAATCCAAAACCTCTACAATTCCGGATTGCCCATCAATTCTTACCCGTTGACCATTACGGAACATCTGAGTCGCATTATGAATATCCATCACCGCCGGAATCCCATATTCCCGCGCCACGATCGCGCCGTGGGATAGCCGCCCGCCAACTTCAGCAATTAAGCCGCCTGCACGCGCTAATAAAGGCGCCCAGCCAGAATCGGTGTAGGGGACAACCAGTATCGTTTGGCGGTCAATGTCTGGAACCGATTGTAAATTACTTAAAACCCTCACCCAACCTTCCACTTGTCCAGCACTTGCGCCAATTCCCACAAGACGCTGTTGAGCGGGTTCCGATTGGGTTTGCATCAGCAAGGAAACGGCGGGAGGATTACCATAGAATAGAGGCGGAACACTGCGTAATTGACGATGCTCATCTAACTGCGATCGCCGATAGTGAATCAATCTGGGAAGTTCCTCTCGCAACACCTGATCGGTTTCAGCGATTAGACGCTGAATCTCCGCAAATTCTAAGAAGAAAATATCCCCAGCTTCAGCGAGTAAACCGGATTCTAACCACCGCTTCTCCAGCGCCACAAAACTCCAACGCAAGTCGGCTAAAAATTGCGAATAAACTTCAGTCACTCGCCCTTTTAAATTCAACCGCGCTTGTACCACTTCCGCTTTCCAGCGCTGACGCTTGGGCGGTTTAGTTGCTGGGGGAGGATCACATAAAAACTGGGCAAAGAGTTGTCGTATCGGTCGCGGGTCTTCTTTCCATCGGGGAACGGCAATATCTGTGGCGACATCGCTGAGATAGCCATATTGTGTCAGAAATTGGTCGAACTGTTCTAAAACACTTTGAGCATCAGGAATTTCTGACAAGGTGGTAAAGACAGAAGCAGGATTATCACAATTAATTTGTTTTGGACTTAATAAATGGCGCGTATCATCAGCTAATTGGGCGAGCGATCGCAAACTGGCAATTTCTGGGGTTTGGCTACTATCTAATTCTTCATCCTTTACCTTGAGCAACGCTTGTCGCAGGGAGAGGCTTAAAGGTGCAAGAATACTATAATACGTGGCTCGTTGTAATTCCGATAATATCTGGTTCACTCGTTCCAGAATTTCGGCATCTGATAATTCTAAAACCGATTGCTCTTGCAGTTGACGCAAAGCCGGAGCAAAATGGTGGTGATAATCTTGCTCAAAATCCTGATCTAAATTCCATTCCCGACCTAATAGACGAAGTAATCCGGGCAGGTTCCGCAGCGTGGATTTCAGGGGGGGTTTAGAAAATTTCGCTCCCCTGGTCAGAAACTCCAAACTTTCTGGTGGTAAACCCATGCGCCGGAAAATATCACCTAACAATGTGGCATTAAAATAGGCGCGAGAATAATGCAGCGTAGCAGTTTGATTAAACTCCAATCCCTGTGATCGTTTTTTTAAAACGATGGTAAAAATTTCCCCCCAAACGCCACAGGTGAGGGGACGATTAATTGACCAAGTGAGGGGTCGAATCAGTCCGGGAATCACCTCTGCGGCAATCTTGCGCGTCCAGATGGGTTGGAGATTGGTAATTGGTCGCGTTTGTAGTAGCCATAACTGCTGACCGTCATAAGTCCATTCAATATCTTGGGGAATCCCATGATAGCGGTCTTCCAATTCCCGCGCTAAAGTAGCCACCCCTTTGATTAACGCTGGGGGTAAATCTCCATCTCCTTCAATTTCAACCGATGGGGAACAATCATCTCCAGTCTGCTGTTGATCAAGTGGGGCGGGTTTCGTCGAGTTATCGGTTTGTTCGGGAACATTATCGGTCAAACCCGCCCCTACAGGCTGGGATTCTGGGAAATATACCCGATACTGTTCTGGGGTAACTTGACCGGATACAATTTGGGAGGCATCTCCCGGTAATCCTTCAATGACTACGGTGTCTTGTTGTTGCTGCATGGGGTCACGACTAAAGGCGACACCGGAAAATACCCCTTGGATTTGTTTTTGAATTAAGACAGCCATCGCCGTGTCGGGTAAATCGCGGTTACGGCGATACCCTCTGGCGGCGGGGTGATGATACGAGGCTAAAACTTGGGTAATCGCTTCCTGTAAAGCGGGGCGGCTGGTTACCTGTAAAACCGTTTGATATTGTCCGGCGGATGAAGAGAGTTCCGCATCTTCGCCGATAGCTGAGGAACGAACAACGAGGGGATTGGATTCTGAAACCGGGAGATATTTGACCAAGGGTTGCATATCATCCCCTGGTGGTAAGATCCATCCCTGTGGTACAGCATAACCCCAGCGCTTAAGCTGAGATAAAGTAGCTGCTTTTGAGCCAACTTGTTGGGGATCAAGTTCGCGTTCAAGCGGAATAATAGCTTTATCGCCTCGGAAAAAACGAAACACTGATTTAGATTCTGATTTTGCCTGTTCTGTGGGAAGGTCTAAGTCATCGGGAATTTTCTGATAAATCCAACCGATAATTAGACTCAGCGCGATCGCACTGATAATTCTAGCGAAGTCCTCTGGATGCAACAGTGCCAAAATTATCGGGAATAGGACTAAAACACCATAGCGTCCCGTCGTGCGATCGCGGATAATCGTAAAACTAATTCCTCCAATTAAAAATACCAATAACGCGACGCGCCAGTCATGTACCACAAATCCCCAGACCACATTTGTGGTTCCCGCACCTTTGCCCATCCAGTAGCGCCCCATCACTAGCATAATCAGAGCAATGATTTCCCAGACGGGTTCTGTGGGGAAGAAATAACCCGCCAGCAAGACAGCCGCAATTCCCTTCAAGGCTTCTGATAATACGGCTAAGATACCCACCCAACGTCCACCGTGGTAGAACGCGGCGGAGACGGATACATTACCCGTACCAATTTGAGAGAGTTGGCGTTTAGTGAATAGGTAGGTAATCCAGGAAATCAGGGGAAGTCCACCCAGTAGGGGACAGAGGACAAAAATGAGTAAAGCACCCCAAACCTGTGTTAGCGTCATGAGACATTTATTAGAACTGAGATTTCCTGGAAAATCGTCATCATCCTCTATTGATAGAGAACTAACCTATCCGTGTAATCCGTGTGACCAACCTCTCACCCCCTACCGCCATCTCTCCCATCAATCCGTGAAATCAGTGGTTTAAGGACGCGGATACTTAGATGCAGGTTCAAAGTAGCGCACTTGCTCACCCTTCAACGCCTGACTCATAAAGTCGCGCCAAATCGGTGCTGCAAATCCACCCCCTGTTGCTCCACCGCCTAACGGTCTGTAGTTATCATTACCAATCCACACCGCCGCCGCTAATTGTGGCACATATCCGACGAACCAAACATCCCGTTCTGAACTGGTTGTTCCTGTCTTTCCAGCCGCTGGGCGTCCAATTTGAGCAGCGGTTCCGGTTCCACCTTGAATCACCCCTTGGAGAACCGCATTCAGTGAAGCCGTTGCCCAAGGATCAAGCACGAGACGGGGTTTCGGGGTATTGTCTAATAACACATTGCCCATACTATCGGTTACCCGGACAATAATTGTCGGATCAGAATGCCAACCCGTATTAGCAAACGTGGCATAAGCCCCCGCCATTTCCAACGGTGTCACCCCAATCGCACCAAGGGGTAAGGAGGTGACGGGTTCCATGGGGCTTTTAATTCCCAGGGTGCGGCATACTTCAATCACTTTATCCAAGCCAACGGCTTTGCCCAGCTTAACTGCTGGCACATTTCGCGACTGCACCAACGCACTACGAATACTCATCGCCCCACCGAAACCGCCGCCATAGTTTCTCGGCGAATACCAACCACTCCCATCGCGGTAACTGACTGGGGTATCCATCACCGTGGAATAGGGCGTATATTTACCACTGGCAAACGCGGTGTAGTAAACAAAGGGTTTAAACGCTGACCCGGGTTGACGGCGAGATTGAATCGCTCGGTTGAATTGGCTCTTGTCGTAACCAATACCCCCCACCAAAGCTTTGACATAATGGGTACGTGGATCAACGGCGGCTAGTGCGACTTGATCAGCGTATAACCCTCGGCGGCGCAAGTTCCGGTGAGCGCGAGCAATGCTTTTTTCCGCCATGCGCTGGAAATTGTAATCCACCGTGGTTTGGACACGCATCCCGCCTTTGAGAACCGCATCGCGACCAAATCGCTCATTCAACTCCGCCACAACAGCTTCGGTGATGTAGGGAAGCTGGCTGGTTTGCCAAGAGGTCACTCGACCCAGACGCAAGGGTTGAGCCAATGCCTCTTTTTTCTCTTGCTCTGTGATCCATCCCAGATCTTGCATTCGTTGCAACACAATCGCTTGCCGTTTTTTGGCTAAGGGATAGTTGACAAAGGGGCTATATTCTTCGGGAGACTGAATCAATCCAGCCAGCATGGCGGATTCTGCCAAGGTTAACTCGCTGGCGGGCTTGGCAAAGTAACTCTCAGAGGCGGTTTGGATGCCATAATTGTTATGACCCCAATAGATCTGATTCAGATACATTTCCAATATCTGATCTTTGGTGAAGATTTGCTCGAGCCGAATTGCCATGACTGCCTCGGCAACTTTACGCGAGAATTTTTTCTCCCGCGACAGAAACAAGTTTTTCACTAGCTGCATGGTCAAGGTGGAACCGCCTTCAACCACCGCCCCCTTCTCCCAGTTGGCTAAAAAGGCTCGCCCTACACTGTTGGGGTTAACGCCATGGTGAATATAGAAGTGACTATCTTCCATGGCAATCACCGCTCGCTTGAGATTGGGGTTAATGTTTTCTAACTTAACCACCTCCCGGTTGGCTTCACCATGCAAGCTAGCCAGGTGCTTCCCTTTGATATCGTAGACGTAGGTTGTTTCGGTGGGAACGTAGCCCCTGAGGACTCTTACATCGGGAAGATTGCGGAAGCTTGTCGCCAAGCCCACCAGCCCACCAGCCACAACCGAGCTAGTTAGCATTGTAATGCCGAGGATGGTTCCGCCTGTTACCTGAGCGACTCCTTGCACAAATCGGAAAGCCGGTGGCAATCCCTTTTTCCTATCTCTTTGTTGTTTTTGTTGGATGGTGCTAGACGACACTGTGATTTCACTTCCTCACTCAAGAAAAAAATATTCAATGGCTGTGTGGGAGGCAACCTTAGGGGAGAGACGTTCTATACCTGCTATAGATGATTACAGAAATTTAGGGCAAAGTCAGGATTAGCGATCGATTCGGCGTTGGCGATTCTTGTCCCCTGTCGGCATTGCTCCCAGCATTAAATTAGTGGATGGGTTCTCCCTTAGATCTTATATGGTAAGCCTGAGATAATGGTTCATGATCACAAACCGAAGTATTTTGGCTTTTGGCTGCAAAAATGGTAGCATTACCGTTCTAGATTGGCATAGACAACGGTAAATCTTAAACATCTGCCACTCTCCTGCACGTTAATCTTCAAAGATTTCCCAGACGAATGTCAAACTCTTTAAACTCAACGTCTCAATCATTATCTTGGTTATACCGAGGTGTTAGTGACATTTTTCCCAACCCACCCGATTCTCAAGACCCGAATGAGAACCTAGAGCAACGGATTCTCAAAACTGAGCGTCCCTTGCGGGTGAAGTTGGGAATTGACCCAACGGGGACAGATATCCACTTGGGTCATAGTATTCCTGTGCGGAAATTGCGGGCGTTTCAGGATGCGGGTCATACCGCTGTCCTAATTATTGGCGATTTTACCGCAAGAATCGGTGATCCAAGTGGCAAATCGGAAGTACGTAAGCAGCTTTCTGACGAACAGGTGCAGCACAATGCCCAAACTTACTTGGATCAGGTGCGTCCGATTTTGGATTTTGACACACCAGGACGCCTGGAAATTCGCTATAACTCAGAGTGGCTGAGTCAGTTGGATTTGGCAGAGATTCTGGATTTGTTAGCGACGATGACCGTGGGACAGATGCTGGCTAAGGAGGGGTTTGCGGAACGATTTAAACAGGAAAATCCGATTTACCTGCATGAGTTTCTCTATCCCTTGATGCAAGGGTATGATTCTGTGGCAGTTCAGGCGGATGTGGAGTTAGGCGGAACGGATCAAAAATTTAATATTGGAGTGGGACGAGATTTACAGCGGCATTTTGGTCAAACTCCCCAGTTTGGATTACTGCTGCCGATTTTAATCGGTACCGATGGTGTGCTGAAAATGTCGAAGTCGCTGAATAATTATGTGGGGTTACGGGAAGCGGCTCAACCCATGTACCAAAAGCTGGAAGGGACGAAGGATAATCTGTTGGAGGAGTATTTTGAGCTACTCACTGATTTACCCTTAGGGGAACTGCCCACGAATCCTCGCGATCGCCAACAACTCTTAGCTTGGACAATTGTCACCCAATATCACGGTAAAAAGGAGGCGGATGCGGCAAAAGGCGGGGGCGCTATCCCCGAATTTTCCCTCTCCCAAGTCGAGTTTCCCGCCAAGTTGTTTTATATCCTTAATGCCAGTGGGTTGTGTAGTAGTAGTGGCGAAGGGCGGCGACAGATTAAAGGTGGCGGTGTGAAACTAGCAGGCGATCGCATGACGGATGTAGACTGCACCTTTGATTCCCCAGAAGCGCTAGAGGGTAAGGTTTTACAGGTAGGGAAAAAGAAATCTGTACGGTTGGTTTCCTAAGCTACAAAAAGGCAGAGGGCTCCAGGGCAGAAGGCTCCAAGGGAAAAGATTGACTGGTCAAGGTTTCAGCGTTGGGCTTTGTCCTAATCGCCTTGGCGACTGCTATAACTGGAGCTAGCGTAAATTTACAAATTTGTCAATAAAATCAGTGGGGCAAGTGGTATTATAAAAATAATCAGACAGTGTGTTCCATAGGAGGTTCGCTCATGTCACCATTATTGCCGCTCATACTGCTATGGGTTTTTCTGGGAATGGCTTTTTTATCGAGCATCCATGCAGAAGGCAGAGCTATTACTTAGAGCTGATCAAAACCCAACCCCCGTATTTTGCTATACTTGAAAGAGAACGAACGTCCGAGGAAGTCGGATTCCTGTAAAGCGGTGCCTCGGAACTGAGTATCGTTCCTCAATAGTTTCGTACAAAACAGGCTATATGCCTGTGGGTCGGGAGAAGTCTTTCCCCTGTTGGGGAGAAAGACACTTCACGCATATAAATACCAAAAAAGGGGAAAGAAATTTCTTTCCCCTTAAACTTTCTATGGGTATACTGGTCTTCCCAATAATTCACTTATCCAAGCCGCCACTTTCTGTCCAGCCCACAATCCGCCATCTGGAGGTTCCTCTTGTCGCGCTTGCCACAGTTGCCCTTGCTGTACCTATCCGAACGGGTGAGTCACAGAGTCTATCAGATTAGATATAATTAGTGGGTTGTACTCCAGAACCAACCGTTTACTCAGAAAACATCAATTCTTTAAATTATTTCTGTAACAAAAGTTACATCAATTCCCCTTGGCTCTGACTCGGTTCGTTCAATTGTTGTCAAATCATACCTCCAGCTTGCGTTATGTCATCTCCCAATCAAGTGCCTGCGTATCTGCGCTATTTAAAAGCCCGACTTCAACCCTTCAGGCAACCCAAATTTTGGCTATCAGTTATGGGCTTTGGCTTAATCGTGTTGTTTGTCTGGGAATATTGGCAGAATCCCAATTGGTTGAGTTTCTTGGCAGAAGACCCAATCCGTGAGCAATTTGAGAATTCAACGGATGAGACAACGCTTTCGGCTGAAGAACTTGCCGCTAATATGGCAGATATTGACAGTTCGGCAGTTCTCATCGAGGAATTTGACCAACAGAACGCTCTGGCTGTGGCTAATCTACCGGACTCGAAGTCGGGTGACAAAAAAAATTCTTTGACCGCATCGACACCCAAACCGCCGTCAACCTCTACTCCCTCAATCCTCAATAGCACTGCTGAGGCAAAACCTAGCTCCAGCAATCCCTTCGCCAAAGCGTCACAAGACTTTCTCATGGGGGATATTTTATCGGGTAAGGGACTCTTTCCTAACCCGAATATGTTGAATACTGAGTCTTCGCCGTCAAACTCAGACACGACTGCTGCAAATGCTTTCCAAGAATTGACTGAGGTGTCAGAAACTGAGGCGTCTCAAACCAGCACTCAAAAGTCTGAGCAACTGACTCAACGTTCGGATACCCGTCCCGGTCAAACCATGCCCGCCTCTGGAACGAATGGACAAAACAGGGTTCCAGCACGAACTGCGCCCCGGACGACAACCAACCGGGGGATGATACAGCCTAGCTATCCTCCAGCTTCTGTACCGACAGTCTCTGGTTATAATGGTGCCGGACAGCCCACCTATCCCACAGGGGTGACACCGAATGCATCGGTTTACAACGGTGCTGGACAGCCCATGTATCCCTCAGTTCCTGCCCCTCCAGTTCCAGCAACGGGTGTCACTACCTCTCCGGTGATGCCAACCGCACCTGCTAACTCCGCTAATGTGGGACAGTATCCGACTCCATCGAATAGCGTTCCTAGCGCCGGAAATAATCCGACACCGATTACACCGGGATTGCAGCCGAGTCAGCTCAACGGCTCACAATTAAATGCTCCCCGTTAGGCAGAGAAGGTTATTGGTTGATCCGTTAATTTTGTTCCATTACCCGCCCCTAGATTAGATTTTTTGCCACGATATTAGATGGATAGATGAACCGGAAACCAGACAATAAAACCTACCTCTTCTAAAAACCTAGACAAACCTACCCATCAGTAATTCTGCCTTGGTATAAGTCCACGGTGTAACTTTTGGTTGATCGCCCTTCCAGCAAGCCCAACACAAGAGAGCGATCGCCTTCCAAGAACCAGACATTCTAGCCGGATAGAGCTTGCGCTGTAATTAACCGCCATCTCGACACCCGATCGCGGTAAAGTAGTGAAAATAATAAAAAATATAGAAACCAGTGCATATCAAAAATCTTGCTGGATCGCGAATGCACTGGTTTCGCAGGAAATTGGGGTCTGTCTAGTCTATGGGACAGACACCAACATCAAATCTTTCGTAGTCCCATGCTACCCCAAATTTCCTGGATTGCACAACCAACCAACCAGGTAATGGCATCATGGGGTCTAAAAATTACTCATCTAATCCCGAAGTACAAGCAACCATCGAAGCGCTCCTTAAACTCGGTTGCCCTCCTATCCCAGTCGCACCCAAACAGAACCCACGGGATGAACGGTGCCATATAAGATCGAAAACCAAGGAAGGTCATCTCTACTGCCCCATCGATGGGGAACTCCGTCCCCTCCCCAGATTCACGGGCAAAAACCCAAGCTACCTCGATTGGAAGGGTTCGCCGCGTTTTGTTAAGCACGGTGAATTCCAGGATAGACTACCCACAGAATCAGAACTCAAAAAGTTTTTTCGCAATCCCAAGACAGGCGTGGGTACGCTTGGGGGTCACGCCGGGGTGGACTGGCTGGACTTTGATGCCAAATGCTACCCCTCTCAAGAAGACTGTGATAATGATGTAGCTCGTATTATCAGTAACATCTGCTCACATACTGGGGTTCAAGAAGACGACCTATGGATAGAGCGGACTGGCAGCGGTGGATGGCGCGTAGCAGTAAAGCCAATTAAGAAGCCTACATTTACCAACTTCGCCACTGCCCCAGATGGGGAACACGTTGGCGAAGCACTCTACAAGGGACGTTTTACAGTCCTGGCTCCCACAATTCATCCCAACGGCAATCCTTACCACCGTATTGGTTGGGGGAATCCGGTTGAGGTGGAATCGTTAGAGGTGATCGGGATTTATCCGACTTTAAGCGAAGTCGAAACAATAAAAAAAAGGAAGAAAAGAGAGAAGAAAACCAGCCACACCAACCCAACCCAACCAACCAACCCCCAGGATAACCCGTGGGACATTCGGAACTTTGCCCATTACTTTGAAGGGTATCATGAAAAATCAGACGGCTGGGGGTACGCCAAATGCCCACATCATAACGGGACATCACTGACCAGCTTCCGGGTTAAACTTTCAACGGGTCAGTTCAAGGCTTGGTGTAACTGTAATACAAAGGATGTCTATAAATCTGGGTTAGAGCTGGCTCAAAGACTTGGGTACAAAACAAGAGAGAAACAGGATAGCGATCGCCTTATCTCCCAGGATGAATGGTTCTTAAAACACGGCTTTAAAAACCTACCCAATCTACTGAGTAACCTGTTCAAGGGATTTGGGGAGAAGCCCAAACCAAAGGACAAACCCCGTAAAAAATCCACCCAACCCAAACAGAAAGCTGATTGTAGCTACCAGGATGGGCAGAGACTAGCCACCTGGCGTAATGCGGTTTTCACCGGACATAAATTTATCCTAGACAAGTCGGGAACCGGATTAGGAAAATCCCATACAGCAGGACTGGCTCGTCCTGCTCAGTTTGGAGTAAGAAAACTCGTTTACCTTTCTCCTGACCACCGAAACCCGACGACTAAATCAATCGAGGATAACTATGTAGACCTACCCGTCCGAAACAATGGATTAAAGAGGGACTTTAGCCGAACAACCCCTAACGGGAATCCCTTCATCCGATGGCCCTTTGAGAGCGAGGGCGAAGTACCCGACACACCAGGGAACTGCTACCGGACAAAACTTTTCCGGAAATTCGCCTCTAAGAACCTGAACTTTGAGGCTTCGGCAACCAGCCCTATCTGCCGTACATGTAAACTGAACTTTAATTGTCATGAAGGGACAGGACAACAATACCACGCATCCTTCCGGAGCGATCGCCGGGGTGCTTTTAAGGCTAATCGGATTCGCGCCCACGCTGACTCGATGCCATCTCCTGATGATGATGGTGACGATGATAATACATTCAACAACCCTGACTTAGCTGACGCTTGAAGTCAGGGATTGCTAGAGACAAATCTGGCAACGCAAGAGTTGAATACCGCACTGAGTCTCAACTTGGTACAGACCTCCGAATACCTCCCTAGTTCGGATTAAATCTAAAAC
>NZ_JAVJUO010000187.1:0-17215 GCF_040220555.1 Coleofasciculus sp. C1-SOL-03 | reverse complement strand
ATGAAATCAACCCTATAGGCTGGCACATTTTTCCATTATGAAGTAAGCCTCCCACAAAACCACGGCATTTGTCAATACTAAAATAGAAATGATTTTAGTGATTCTAGGCTAATAGTTCATCAACGGCTATACTGAAACCGGGTAAAACAGTTTGTGTACTCACCACTTCCCCAGAAGTAAACACTAATCTCTGGTTGTGAGTGGCGATAATAATCCAACGGCTTTCTGGAAAGACTAACCAAACTTCTTTACCCCCCGATTGTAAGTATTCTTGGGCTTTGAGAATCACATCTTCAGCTAAGTCAGTGGGGGAAACGATTTCTGCACTCAGGGGAAAACTGCGGGGGAGGACTTTTGCATCACCATATTGGCTGACAAGTTCTGGGGGAAGATAGGCGACATCGGGACAACGCCCTTGTTTATTGGTGCGACAAGGAACATCTGTATATACTTTTCCTCCTTGTCCACTGGAGTCTTTATAACTTCTCCAGTGAAAGTATAAATTACCCTGAATTTCACTATGTTTGAGTGTCATACCATTGGTCTCGATTAATTCTCCATTGATCCATTCTGTACCAATGGGGGGATTTTCCATCCAGTCGTCTAGGGAGAGAGGTTTGGTGTGAGTTGAGGGAATTGTTGAGGTGATCATTGTTAGAGATGAATTCGGTAATGTTTATAGGGTAACGCAGAGGTCAAGAGAGGGTAGCGCAGAGGTCAAGAGAGGGGTTATCCTTTGGGGGTTCGGTATCGAAAAAAGGTGGTTGTGTTAGGGATACAGCCGGAAATGGTGGTTGATGATCCGGCGTTTATTGTTTAGGGAAGTCGGTGTTAAGGGTGCAGATTGGGGTGTGGTTATGGGTCGTTTCTATGCTTATGGGCGTCAGGGTTGGCAATGGGGTTGGCAGTATGTTGTTTGGTTAGATGAAGCGTCTCCCAGTTCAGTTGGGACGGTGGCGGATACGGCTTGGGAAGAGGATTTACAACCGTTAGAGGTAGAGGGAACACAACTCTTAGATAGTCAGCTTTAGCTGACTTGAGGTTTTAGCCTTGGGTTTTAACCCAAGGCGGTTGGTGAGACTGTCAAAAACAAGGGCGTCGTTTGTCATGGTGGGTGAGTCAATCGGGTAGCCATTGTTATCGTTTGACTTATTTACCTGCACCTGTGGAGGAATGGCGTTTGCTTCCTGATGATACTCATCCTTCTAGGAAACGACTTCTTTCAATTCTTAAGCGGATTTTGGAGAGTATCAGAGGAGAAAGCATGATAGGATTGGCGGTGGAGCAAGTCTCTTTAGAGTCGTCGGTAGAGGATGATTCTCGTCCTTGGACAATTGTCCGTCTATTACCTGATGCGAGATGCTGTACGGTAGCCCGGTTTGTTAACCGTCAGGATGCGGATGATCAGGTGAGATTTTTGCAGCGCTATGTACCAGGGGCAAAGTTTGAGGTGGTGTTCGATCCGTAGTAGTCTGGTAGGGGTCAGGCGATCGCGGAAAGCTTTGTTTTTGGGTTGACCCCTACAAACCTGGCTCTGGGTAAGGGTTTGAGGCTTTGAGTTGAGGGGGTTATTGAGAATAAGTTGCAGGTATTTGCCTCAGATCTTGACCCCTACAAAATTGGGGGTGTAGAATTGGCTCAGAGAGAGGCTCCCATCGGGTGGCTCTTTAGACTTCCCTAGAAGTCGAATTAATGGAAACTCTTTTAAAATAGCCTCTTGGACCCCTTTTACTTTTTTTGCTTTAGACTTCCCTAGAAGTCGAATTAATGGAAACGGTTCACCATGAACTTCTGATGCAATGCAAAAGATAGGTCTTTAGACTTCCCTAGAAGTCGAATTAATGGAAACTTGAGCCCGTTAGGAGTGAAGGTGAGCCCTTGAGAGCTTTAGACTTCCCTAGAAGTCGAATTAATGGAAACGCTAAGTCGGCACTGGAGTCAGCGCCGTTATCCCAGACACTTTAGACTTCCCTAGAAGTCGAATTAATGGAAACAGCGAACAGAACGTTTGGAGGTAATTCCAATTAGGGTGAACAACTTTAGACTTCCCTAGAAGTCGAATTAATGGAAACGCTGTTTACTTTTTTAGAAAAATCTTGTAAAGCCAAGACTTTAGACTTCCCTAGAAGTCGAATTAATGGAAACTTGTATAGATTACACAGTTTCAGATAAGATTCCGCGATTCTTTAGACTTCCCTAGAAGTCGAATTAATGGAAACATAAAAAGAGGTTTATCCTTAGAATTGTTTTTCACAACAATCCTTTAGACTTCCCTAGAAGTCGAATTAATGGAAACACTTTCAAAAAGTACACCGGTAATTCCTGACCCGATCTTTAGACTTCCCTAGAAGTCGAATTAATGGAAACGATGTGAACAAGAGAGGGCGACCCGATCAAATTGAGTGGACTGGTATTGTTAATTGATGCAAGCGGGTCGCCCCTACAAAGATTCCACAGGTTTTTGCCCAAATTAATCGGCGAAATCTGTTCAGACAAATACAGAAAAGAAACCGTAGGGGCGCACCGACGTGCGCCCTATTGCTGACGTGCGCCCTGCCTATTGCTGACGTGCGCCCTGCCTATTGCCGACGTGCGCCCTGTTGCTAACGTTGCCTAGAAAACTTGAAAATCAAAAGCGATCGCACCCAGTTGGAGAAAAGCGCGATCGCATGAAAAAATAGCTCTATATCTCCTGATTCACCAATCGTTGCGTAACTTCAGTTTAAACCTAAACCCAATAACTCTCAAGGGACAATCATCAAACTTTATCCCTTACCCAATAACTGCTCAATTGTCCAATCCTTAACCTCAGAATAGATATAGTATTTCGCCTGATCCCCGACAAATTGCTGACGCAACTCATCCTCCACAATGCCAAACCCATTCTGAAGAATTTGACTCATCACCGATTGAATATGATTCGGTTGACAGGCGTCAGCGTCTTTGGGTGAACGAGAATTCCATAACTCCCACATCCGCTGCTTGGACACCCCGTCACTACTATGAATTAAATGATTACGCTGAATCGCCCAATAATCTAAACGCTTTAATAAGGTTAGCATCTCTTGCCAAAATAAATCCTCTTCCGGAACATTACGACACTTAACCAAAACCTGGATAAAATTGCGCTTGAGATAACGATTCATTAACTGAAATGTTGGCTGTCTGCGTAAATTATTACGGTGTAATTTAGCACAGTGTCCATCATCTAACTCTTTAAACCACTCCCATAACTCTTCCCCCATTTGCTGACGCATCACCACCGTATCCAGATGCCATTTTTGCAAGTCTCCGCTAAAATAGGCTTCCGGGTTTAGTTTTCGGTTCACTTGATAAAGGGTTTCCTCATAAAAGGAAGACATCCCAATTAATAAATTCGCCACTTGGTTTAATTCCCAATAAATACGACATTTGGTATAAATATTTAACAAGCGATTGTAGGGGTTAACCTGTTTAACTAACTGACTTGATAGCTGTAACCGGGAACTTTGAATGGATTGGTTGACTGTCTTGTGATCCAAATTGAAACAGTGAACCGCTAGGGCTAGGTTTTGAATCACTTTAGCAATCAAATGATGATCTGCTACCAGCTTTTGATCAGAAATGTAAGGCTTTAAGAACTTGAGAACCCCTTTCCAAGCTTTCAGGATTTCAACTGCCCCATTGAAATCCCAGCGTTTGTCCAGCAACAGTTTAACGGTTTGATAAGTTTGAGTACGGCGATACTGCCAATAGGAAATAAAGTGACAATCTGAATACTTTCCAGCTAAGACATTCTTAATCGAGAGGTGAGGTTCAATAAACAGTTGTTTGCCAATCTCCGATGACATCGCCTGCACCCGTAAAGCGGTTTGCATTTGAGGAGTCCCGCCTTTGATACTAATTAGGAGTTCCTCCTGGGGATTAAGTTGGCTGAAAAACTGATAATATTCGTAGAGGAGTCCATCTTGGTCAATGGCGGATACTGTAGCGGGGATGGGAACAGGGATTAGTTGAATCGTATCTCCCATTTCCGCCTGAAACCACTGGTTCAAGATATCGAATAAATAGACAGAATCTAAATCATGTCCTGGTCCCGGTGGTTGGTTGGTGATAAAAATATAGACGGTTCGTACCTTGAATTTTTCCTGCGCTTCGACAAGGGTTCCCCAAATTCGACCCGGACGAATCCGAGAATGCCATGCTTCTGGCTGTTGTTGATAAGCGTCTCGTAGTTTATGAGTCAGGTTGCGGAAGGTGAAGGGTTTTACGTTTAATTCTTGGCAAAGGATTTGTTCGACAAATTCGCGTCTACTTTGCCAAGCTGCGTCTTCGTCAGGGGTTAAACCGGAATAATCAATATTGGGTTCATTGCGGTTAAACCCAATCGGAAAGTAATGGTCATCGACGTTTACGGTGAGGTCAGATGTGCCGATATTTGCGATTAAAATAGCCATGGTATAAATTGTATAAATTGTGGAAATTGTAAAACTTGTACAAATTGTGAAAATTGTGGAAATTGTAGGGTGCGTTAGCGAAGCGTAACGCACCATGATTCAAGTTGTCGGTTGGGTTGACTCAACGGAATAAAGGGCTAAGGTTCCCTTACTACAAAACTCAAGTTATCGGTTGGGTTGACGTATGTTACTCAACGGAATAGGCTAAAGCCCTTACTACAAGCCCTTACTACGAACTTGTTGTCCAAACGGGAATAGAATCCTTGGGTAAGGCTTGGATAAAGGCGGCGCGACTCGACTGATTTGCCCCGAAAACTGTTACCGTTTGATAGGGGGTCTTACCTTCGGGAAAATTGGACTTAATGACGACATAGGATGGCGTTTCTAACTTGCCACCAACATTAGCATTCCCTTCTCCCTGTTTATTCACCCCTTTAAAACGAGGTTCATACAGCAGAGTTAACGCCTTTCCCCGTACCTGGGACGTTATTCCATCACGCCGCCAATCGCGGATATCTTCGGGATGTTGTAATTTGGGACAAGGTACGAGATAAATGCAGGCGTTGTTATTCAAAACATCCTGATATCGTCCTCCTGGTTTTCCCGGATTACCGTTACCGGGGACACCTTCAGGAGTTTCTACAGCGAGAAAAGCCTTCTGTATTGCTGGCAGGAATTCTATCTGCCAAGTTTTTGGACGTGACGATAATTGAGGTTTGGTTAATTGCCAATGACAACCACGTAATCCAGGATAGGGTTCATTCCAATGTAAAGGGCGTCTTGACCCTTTGCCAATTCCCCCTAAATGAGAGGCTAGTTCTAAGACGCGGCAAATTAAACTTAAATGCTTCTTGTTCTGGGCTTCGAGGCAAATCTTACCTTGATATACGTGAGGATGATAATTATCCCCCGGCTTATCCTCTTCCCAATCTACGCCAATGCGAAGACTTCCCCATTGGCTAGTAGGTTCGAGAGTGCCAAAGAGGGTGGCTTCTAGATGTTGACATTGTTGAGGGGGATATAATCCTAGGGCAATTGCCCGAAACCAATAGCGTAACATCCCGCGCACAGCAGTGGGACGAAATTCTGGCGTACCTTTTTCACCGTTTGTGGGGGCAAATGCGCCATACATTCCGGCTGTCCACAACTGAAACGGATAGGTTTTTTTTAGCCAACCTTTCTGTTTTTCAGTTAAGTTTGTGCGTCCATATCCGGCACTTACCCGTGACCCCAATCCGGATACAGCTAGGGCTTTTTCTAACCATCCCTTGACGAGTTTCACATCCTCTGAATTTCCCCGACGGGTGGGGGCTAAACCAATTACTAATTCGGGCATTTCCATGGAGAGTAAAGCATGGGGTTCAGGTTTATAGTTAACCCGATGGTTCTGCCAATGCCATTGGGGATTTGCCATATCCACACTCAGGGAAGGTCGAGTGGGGAAGGCATCCAGAAACTGTACACAACCGATACCTTGGTCTAGAGTACCAAAGAGTCGATTTATTTGGTCAGGATAATCAGTCCGCGCCCAAGCCAGAACCATTCCTTTGAGACTACTGGCGGGGATATAAGGGATGCCATAAACGGGATGAAAGACGGGTAAAAGTAAGTCATTAAATCCACGAGTTCCTCCCACTCGCAGCCGCCAGGGAAATTCAATGGTGAGAGTTTCTGTGGCTAGGGATTTAGTTTTTTGGGTCAGTTGTTCGTAAACGGATTCACAGGTATCATCGGCATCGACGGCGGCATTGAGGGCGGCTTGGGCAGTGGGTTTACCGATATATAGGGTATGATTTAATGCTTGTAAAGGTGGGGTGATACGCTGCTTTTTGACAGTGGGTTGGGGATGATTGGTTCTAGCGGTTGCCCGCATGGTGGCGGCGGATATAGGGGTGGGGTGATGGCGATTGTTACTCATTATTGTTCTGCTTCTCCTAATACAGCGGGTGCCCAAAATGACCATTCTTTGGCTAACTGTATGGCTAAATGATTTAAGGCGGTGTATTGACGTAGGGGTAAGTGAATTAAACTGCCTTCGTCGTTAACGTCAAAGTCTTCACCGCTAAAGTCTTTGAGTTTTTGGAGAAAGGTTTGGTAGACTACTCCTTTATATCGGGTATCTTCTGCTGTTCCGGCTAAAAATTTCTTCATGTCTCCACTGAGGCGATGTAATCCCCAAGTGGAAATGTAGGTGGTTAAGCCTTGGATTAAGCCACTGGCTTTTTTATGGTAGGGTTCATTTAATTCCTGTTTCAGTTCAACTAGGGCTAAATGCGCCGTTTGACTGAATTGGCGTGTATCTAGTTTCATACTTATTAATTCTCCGGGATGGTTTCAGAATTTACGCCGCTACATCTCAAGCCTTTGTTTGTAGTGAACACTTTAGTGTTCTAACGTCTAACTGGAGAAGCCTAAGGTTCCCTGACTACGAAGCCAATACAGCTTACATCTCCAGATTTTGTGTCAGTTTTATGGTTTGTAAATCTGCCCAACCTCGCCCTAATCCTTCTAATCCACCAAATTGCAGGCGTTGATTTAAGATTGTTTTGAGATGGCGGCGTATGGGTTTAGTTTCCTCCTCATGTTTACTTTGTTTCATTCCCCAAGGAAAGAATAAGACGGCTTCGGGGGGAATGGCTTCTTCGGAACGGAAGGAACCCCCTTTAACGGTTTTGCTGGTTTCTTCGAGTGCGACACGTACTTCTCGTTGTAAGCCGAGTTCAACTAAGGCGTTACAGTCTTCATCACTTAAAATTACCAGTTTTTGGGTTAGCTGAGAAATCATTCCTTGGGCTTGGATGAGGGGGGTTAAGGGTTTAGATAGGGGGGAACTATCGAGTTGAGTTAGGTTTGATGGTTTCAGAAGTGCTGTTTGTAAATAAAGGGGTGCGGGGGGAAAACTCACACAAGCGGGTTTGCTGTCGGAAATAGTCTGGCGACAGTGTTGAATGAATGGAGTCAGAGGGGTTTTATCTAGCCATCGATTCCAGCGTTCTAGCCATAGGGGACAGGTAATCCAGATGAAATGATGACTTAAGGAGGCGATGGGGAAAAAGAGTAATGTGGCATCGGCAAACCAAACTTCTCCTTCGGTGGGTTGCATTCCATCTTTAATTTTTTGTCCAAATAATAGTCCGGCGGTGTCTGGGTTTAGGGTTTCTAATTCTGAACGAATTTTGCCGCGTAGGGAGGAGGCGGGTAAGTAGGGAAATTCGGTGTGAACTTCACGGGCGATGCCCATTAAATTTCCTTCTTGGGAACTTGCCCCGGTGTGTAATGGGGTGAGTAGGTATACGTAGGTGAGATAATTATTCATGGTTATTGGTTATTGGTTATTTTTTATTTCTCTGTTGCCTGTTGCCTGTTGCCTATTGCCTTCTCTTCCCCCATAAAAGTTTGCCGTAATTCAATAATCGGAAGGTGTCTAAATGGGGAGTATGGCGAGTAGGTAAAACCTGGTGTTCCGAGGGTAGGGTATCCTGGAACAGGTAAACCGTACCAGGTGGGACAAATGCCCGTTGCGGGATTAGGGCAAATTCGGGATCACCCCGTTGTTCTGGAGATTGGGAAAGCCGCCGCCGTACCTGGGAAACGCCTCCCCAGAGTAAAGCGCGATCGCTAACGCATCCTTGGAGGAGTTTGTGCCAGTGGCTGGGGTATACTCCAGAGAGGGCGGTCTGTGTTTCGGCGAGTCCTGGGGTGAGTAAGTAGGCAATGTTACTTGTGGCTTGGGGGTGTTCATACGCCTGTAATGCTTGCCATGGCTGAAAATTGGCTAAGGGGGAGACAATCGCCCGATGTCCTTCACCGCCGAGGCGGATGACGTGGGGGGATTTGAATTTGACACTCATGGCGGCGATGAGTTTCCACCCAGGATGCAGGCGAATGGCGACTTCGGTAAAATAGCCGTCTTGGTCTTTGACCTGTCTTGTGCCATCCTCTAGATGACTATGGGGGAGAATTTGCACAGACCAAGGGTTATCGTGAAAGTCTGGGGGTTGGAGTTCGTTTCCCTGGAGGTATTGAGTTAATCCCTTGGCGGTCATCCAGGGGTAAGGTCTGCATATTGATTGATTTTTGTCAAGGGGTGGTGAAACCATGGGCGGGAGTCCATCGGGGTCAAAGGATAGGTATGAGTCGGCGGCGTTGGCGGTGGAAAGGGGTTCTAGGCGGCGGGTTGTCTGCCAGTCGTTGCTGTTTTTTTCGATATCATCGTCGGGGGCGTCTGAGGTTGACAGGTTGGTTCTAATTGCTAATAAATCCTTGGGAGTGGGGACATAAAGTTGATGGTGAGAATCCAGGAGGAATGGACCGAGGAAGGTTAAATCCCGTGTTTTTTGGTGGTAGGTAGGGAGACGCGATCGCAAGGCTTGAAATAGGGTGATTGGTAAAGGTGGAAATTGTCCCTTCGCCCAGGAACCTTCCCCCGGTGTAAAGGGTTTAGCTTCGCGAAATAGGAGTACGTCTAGGGGTTCAATGGTGTACCAATACATAAGTAGGTCGGGTTAATTCAAGGTAACGGTTGAGATCGTCATTGGTCATTGGTCATTGGTCATTTGTTATACTCGCTTTCATCGATGAACAAGCTATGTTATTAGGTCTTCTGCCTTCTCTATTTTCACCATTGATTTCGTTGCCTCATTTTATCGACCCAGAAGGCGCTAAATCGTAATACATTGGCTAAATCGTGAGGTTGAGTACCGAGGGCATTTGCGCCCACATATTTTTGGGTGTAAAATGCCCATTGTTCCCATTCATCTAGCCAGTGGCATAGATTGGTTTTAATCCTCTCTGATAGGGTTTCATCGCGTCGATTGATAATCACCAAGGCGGCTTGACTCAATAGGCGATCGCTTGCTGTTAAATAGGCGCGTTTAGGTAAAGTTTCGGCTAATCGATACAGGAGGGGACTCAGGTCAGTTTCTTGATCCGGTTGCATCACTGCCCACCAGGAGTTTAATAAATCCCCTTTCATCAGGGCTTCTAACATATTCCCCCCACCATAAATGACCCGAAAACAGAGACCATCTTTATCCGGAAAATGGGGGTCATGATCCGATTTTGGCGTACCTTTGAGTTGTTTTGCCCGGTCTTTTTCCGCACTCCAGAGGTTTTCTAATACTGTGGGTAAGGGAACTGTTTTATGGGCAATTACAATTCCCATACTCATCGTCGCCCCTTCTCCCATGGTGAATAATGGGCGGTGGGGAAGTTCGGGAATTGGGGTTTGACAATGCCAGTACCCCCCCTGACTTTTAAACTCTGCTTTCGGATCATTTCCTCCACACCAAGCCGCCCGCAAGGATTGCACAAATTCCGGTAAATCCTCTAGAGGTAATACCGCCATCACATCATCGCCGCCACTGTAAACAACTTTGCCACAGAATCGCTTTTCGGTGAGGTAAGGAACTAGGCGATTGGAGAAATCTAAGAGGGCGCGATTGAGTCCAATGTGAGTCGCGGGTCCCATGCGTTTTTGGGTGTGATGGAGTAAGTCGTGAAATCCGGCAACGGTTTGACTTGCAGGTTCGATATAATCGGGGATAATGTAGTCGTTATAGGGTTTCAATTTTCGCCCAGAGACATATTTCCCCATGCCATCTCCATCAGCTAAAATCATCACCCACCAATCCCCAGGACTGCCATTTGTCAAACCGACTTGTTGATGGGCGGTATCAACAATCTGTCGCAAGGTTTCTAGGGAATTGGCGGTGTCTGATCCGGGGGAAGTGGGATTGAGTCCTAAGTCTTCAGCTAACCATTTACTGGAAAACATGACCCCGTTGAAGTTCTGCCCGTTTTGGTGATGGGGATTAAGTTGATTGTCGGTTTTGGGAACATGAAAGGGACGATTACGAGTGCGTTGACAAAAGGTTTTTTCGTGGGCGGATAACTGGTGCTGAATTAACCCTCGGAGAACCCGCCAATAGTGACGGATTTTGTCAGGATGAGTATGGGCAAATCGGGCGGCGGCAATGGAGGTAAGATTGGGAAATCGGATCAGGTGTTCGCTGTCTTGGGGAAGGGAGGAGGGGGAGGTTTCGCTGTTTTCAGTGAGGCTTTCGCCAATCCCTAAGGATTCAGCCACTCCCCCATAAATCCATGCCATCCGCTTGGTTAATTCTAAGGCATTGAGTTTCTCAGAACCGTTAAACAGTCCCGGATAAACCTGCGCCATGACTCGCCAGAAAAGCCGCATCGAACCCGCTGCTACTCCTGCCCCTTCTCGGAGTTTTTGATGATAATGAAAATGGGGATGAACGGCGCTAAATTGACCAGAAAGGGTGGAACGTTCACCCGGGGCGGTGGGAATTTGCCAGGTGCGAGTATTTTTAACCGATTGGATTAATTGTCCGAGGCGGGATTGTCCATTTCCCCACCAAGTTCCGGCGTTGAGGGTATCATAGGCTTGTTCCTCGGCTGGCGTCGGGATAGACTGATGACCCCGAGAGGGTGCGATCGCGTTTTGCTGATGTTTCCAGTTGGGGTCAAAGTGGTGGGGGTTGGTTTTGGTGATGATTAAGGGGTGATCTGGATGTCCCAAGGGTACGGCAGTCCAGTAAGGTTCCCAGGTATGATGAATTTGGGCGTCCCAGAGTTTGTTCCATTCCCAACAGCTAGGGTGTTGCCATTTTTCTAAGTCTCGTTGGCAAGCAGGGCGGTCAGATGGGGGAAATTCTTCTATAATTTTAGTTTGCTGGTCTTGGCTGGCGGGGTCTTGCAGAAAGGCAATGACCTGCTGTTTAATATCTTCTCGTACCCGATGTGCGATCGCCAACCAGGTTTCGGTGAGATGGTGACTCAGGCGTTTTCCCAAGGCTTCTGCTGCGGATTTACCGGGAACAATGGCGGTAATTACATTGGGGAATCCGGCGGTACTGAGACTGGTGGATTGTTGGCTAAGGAAACGACTCACCGGAGTTGTACCCTGTTGAACTTGGGCAAAGGTGGTGGCAAAATCTGGGTATTGGTGCAGGATAAAGGCATCAATAATTTCCTGACTCCACAGGGAAGGCGTAATCACCGCATCTGCACCATAGTCTTGGGCGATTTGCCAGCAGAGTTTGGCACTTAAATAATGGAGGAGGTAGGAACCCGCCCAGAAATCCAGGAATTTGCGCGAGGCTTTGATAAATTCTTGAACGGGGGAGAAGGTAAATAGGAACAGATAGGGATGGTGATTCGGGTATCCTGGTTGCCAATTATGGGGAATCGCACCCGCTAGGGCGGAAATGGTACTGGTGTAACTAGGGTGGGGACAATCGGGTAAGATTTTATGGGCGGGAATCAGTAAGGCGTTGGCGTCTTGGCTAGCCAGGAGTTCGGGGTAAAACCGCCAAAACCAGCAAAAGACTTTTTGGATATCCGATTCTGCCAGAATGGGGTTGAGGGAGGAGAGGCGTAAGTCTAGGGAGGCGGGTACGGATTGCGATTGACCACTAATCGGATGTTTACTAATTAAGGTGGGAGGGGTATCGGTAGTGGGATGCAAGTTTACGCGATCGGATGCACTACCAATATCCTGCAATAGTTGTCCCTGATTTTGCCACCAATGGTGCAAGTCTTGGAGATGGGGTTGGAGACAGTGTAATTGATGGCAGATTGCGGTGGCGTTGGTGGGGGATTCGGCGGTATGGATGAGGGCGTAAAGCTTCTGGTAAAAGGAAACCATGATTCTTTCCCTGGGCACGATTCCACAAGTTTATCTTTTGCTAAGGGGGGTGTCGATGGCTTTGGTGCGAATGACGAATTGAATTGTCCTTTGTCATTTGTCCTTTGTCATTCGTGATTGTAGAGGCGTAGCATGCTACGTCTCTACAGGGTTGCTGGACATTTTCGCTTCTTTGCTATGGAAAAGCCTGAGATATCAATCAACTCATACATCTCAGGCTTTCATTAATTCAGTAGGGTGGGCATTGCCCACCTACTAGCTTCAAGGTTTCTATTAATTCAGCTTCCCAACGAGGTGGGAAACTAGACAGGCATCGATGACACGATAGCGACTGTTCAAGCGTTTCCATTAATTCAGCTTCCCAACAGAGTGGGAAACAAGGTAATTCGACATCTGGGAGTAGACCGGGTGACATGTTTCCATTAATTCAGCTTCCCAACAGAGTGGGAAACCCTCACAAGACCTCACCTCAAGCCATCATGAATGACGGTTTCCATTAATTCAGCTTCCCAACAGAGTGGGAAACTCAGGAGGAAATCATTGCAGTATCGACTAATGGGGTGTTTCCATTAATTCAGCTTCCCAACAGAGTGGGAAACATACAAGGTATTTTATCTATGGCTTAACACCAGACAAGTTTCCATTAATTCAGCTTCCCAACAGAGTGGGAAACTCTCTGGCTTCAGAGGCATCCCTGCTGTCCCCGTCACGTTTCCATTAATTCAGCTTCCCAACAGAGTGGGAAACTGCCCGATGATATAACAACAGACAATGAAACCGAATAGTTTCCATTAATTCAGCTTCCCAACAGAGTGGGAAACCAAAACAGAGCAGAGACGATCGATAATCATTTATCTGTTTCCATTAATTCAGCTTCCCAACAGAGTGGGAAACTGGACGCCGCCATACCGATTTGTCATCAAGGGAGATGTTTCCATTAATTCAGCTTCCCAACAGAGTGGGAAACTACATTGGAAAATACGGTATTATACCTACTTTTGGTGTTTCCATTAATTCAGCTTCCCAACAGAGTGGGAAACCTCTAAGTTAACCAATGACAGATATCAAGGGCGATGTTTCCATTAATTCAGCTTCCCAACAGAGTGGGAAACCCAGCTTCCGAAATCCCCTACACCAAAGAGGAAAGGTTTCCATTAATTCAGCTTCCCAACAGAGTGGGAAACTGGAATGACAACAGTTTTTTCAATGGATATGGAAGTGTTTCCATTAATTCAGCTTCCCAACAGAGTGGGAAACTCCGGGGTTTGAAACCCCCTACAGCTATGCATTCTAGCAGAGATTTTGACGGCTGAAAATTTTAGGTTCATTTCAGCCCCGCTTATTGAAAATAATTCGTAATTACCAAGAAACTCTAAACGCTGAAACGCCATCACAGTAGAGGTTTCAGAACTTTTGACGGGAGTCCCGGTTTTTCGCCCCCACTTCCAGCCGTCAAATTTTGCTCTAGATTCGTACCCCATTCTTATCAAAGCCGTAACCTGTTGGGAATAGCTACACTGCTTTTCTTGAACCGTCTCTGCCATCATACCATTCCCTCAACCCTCAAGGGAAATAGGACTGACGCCGCCACCCCCATATAATGACAACGGTGCGTTACGCTACGCTAACACACGATGGCGGATTGACCCAGCTAAAATAGGACTTTGTTTGTAGTGAGAACTTTAGTTCTCTCGCCGCCTAGCTGTAGAGGGCTAAAGCCCTCACTACGTACCCAATCTATTGCACCATTTTAGCTGAGTCACGCCACTACGAATAGAGGTTTTGCGGAAGTCTTGGGGAAATCTAGAACCTGAGTCGGGGCGGGTTGAGTCACATCTCTTGTGCAACCGGAAAGATAATCGTGAAACCCGCCCCTACAAACCATCTCCTCAAACGACAGGAAGCCACAGCGGTTAAGACACATTATTTAGTAGAGACGTTCCGCCGGAACGTCTCTACAATGACAAAGGACAACTAACCAATTAGTCATTCGCATCAAATCCTAGCACCTGATTACCTTATCCCATTAAAGTAAAGAAGTCGAGACGGAGATGAACCAATGTTAGACGCTTCCCCATTCCCAACTCGATCAGGATTCAACAGTCTCCTTCCAGGATTTAACCTATCGCTACAAACCCAAGAACCCTTAAACCAACGGGTTCACTCTTTAACCTCCTTACCCTTACCCTCCTCTCACCCATCCCCCTTACCGATTGAAGAACTCTTATCAGCGTTTTCGGCAAATGTCTGGTTACTTGACCATAGTATCGGACTATTGATTCCCACAACCATTGATATTGATATCCCCTGTGATACATCAGCCTACGTGGAACAAGCCAAAACCTTAATGGCTAAATTATTCGAGGGAATCAGTTGGGTAGAACAATCGGGACTGTATAAAAGTGCTGTGGCGGGAATGGTGAGTGAAAAGAGTTATGTGATTAAGTCATTTATGACGCGACAAGCGTTAGTTGAACAGTTGCCAAGGGTTTTAAACTTTGTTGGCTATTTGCAGCAGGAATTACGCCAGGAAACGATGGCGTTAGAGATTGATGGAAAAATGATATTATTACAGATTGCACCGTCATACCCGTAGGGTGGGTTAGGCGGTGATTCTATTGGAAACGTTACCGCAAAATTGGATATCCGCCGTCACCTACCAATAAAAAAGCGAACCATTGATGCGTCACGCTGCGCTAACACACGATGGCGGCGTGACACACCTTATTTGGTGGATTAGAATTGTAGGGGCGCACCGACGTGCGCCCGGTTTAACCCTTCGACTTCGCGGCAATTGAGCCTGTCGAAATTCAGGGTTAACCGTCAAATCTATTCCACAATTTTAGCTGTGTCAGCCCGCTACTGAGTCGGGGCGGGTTTAGTTGAGTGAGTGGTTTGAGCCGGAGCGTTATTGGTAAAACCCGCCCCTACAAATCATCGGCTTGAGCGAAGGATCACAGTTACCCATTCAAGGTAGAATTGAAAAATAATCATTTTTTAGACTGAAACGATTGAGGAGTTATAAAGATGGAATTCATTAGCCCCAAGACTGATTTTGCTTTCAAGAAAATTTTTGGCTCCACCGATAGCAAAGATATCCTGATTAGCTTTTTAAATGCCTTGATTCATAATGCTAATCCAGTCATTCAGGATTTAGAAATCATTGACCCCTATAATCCTGGAGATGAGGTTGACCTAAAAGATAGCTCTCTGGATATCAAAGCTGTACTGGATAACGGCTCAACGGTGTTAATCGAGATGCAGGGATTCAAGGGGACGTCTTTTGAAAAGCGGGTCATTTATAATCTGATGACAACTTATGCCAATCAATTAAACCATGGGGAAGGATATTCGTACCTTAAACCTGTGATTACGTTAACGATTACGGATTTCCCTCTGTTTGACCAAACTCAGCACTTCCTGACGCGCTTTGGCTTGAAGGAACAACAAGAGTTGTTTAATTATATTGATCCGGAACTCGAACTGATTGTTGTTGAATTACCCAAGTTCACGAAAACGCTGGATGAATTAGACAGTTTAACGGATCAATGGATTTACTTTATTAAAGAGGCTGCCAACCTGGATGTGATCCCCCCCGCGTTTCAACACATTCCGGAACTGAATAAAGCGATGAATATGGCTAACCAAGAGAATTTAAGTGTAGAAGAGGTGGAAAAGTTACGTCAGCGAGAATTGTTTCTCGAAGAGCAACGGTGATTGATTGTTTGGAGTTTAGATTTCTCTGGAAGTCGAAGTGATGGAAACAAATTGCCGATATCTAAATTCAAAGCTTGGGTTATAGCCTTTAGACTTCTCCAGAAGTCGAATTAATGGAAACGATTAAGATAATAGGGCACGGCAATGCCGTGCCCCTACCACAGATAAGGAATAATTAATTCTGTAGGGACACGATACTATCGTGTCCTGATCTAATTTATTCGGACTGAAGGCTATATATCCTGAGTTGATATCCGGACGATTGAAAAATGTTATTATGGTTTGTGAGTGAGCTTTTCAGCCTGCGCTCTCTTGAGATATTTACTATTTACTGAACGATGTCTAAGCCAAACTTAAATAATATGCCCCTACCTGCTGAAACTGACTCAACAGAGGCTTGGGAACAAATAAGCAATGAAGTCGCCAAAATTCCTCAAAACTACTTGCCTCAATTACTTGAGATGATTCGTCTGTTTCGGGAGGTTGTAGTTGTCGAGAAAGACTCATCAGCCTATGGGAAGACAAGAGAATTGAGTCAATTACCGAAAGCTGAACGAATTAAACGAAATCAAGCCGCGATCGCACTGTTAAATTTATGGGTAGAGGAGGGGGATGAACAGGAGCAAAAAGAAACCTGGGAAATACTTAATCACGCTTTTAATCAACAGGGTGTTTCTATTTAAACCTACATTCGATGAGTCGATTCATAGTTTTGGACTCCAGTCCATTGGGAATGGTCACAAATCCTAAAGCTACGCCCCTAACTTTGGAGTGCAAGCAGTGGCTAACTTCATTACTCGCACAAGGGGAGATAGTGGTCATCCCTGAAATTGCTGACTATGAAGTTAGACGTGAATTGCTTCGGGTGGGTAAGGTAGCAGGTATCCGACAACTTGATCAATTGAAGAATACTTTAATGTATATCCCCATTGAGACACCTGTAATGCTTCTGGCGGCTCAATTATGGGCGAAAGCACGAAAGGAAGGAAGAGCAACAGCCGATCCTAAAGCCCTTGATGGAGATGTGATTCTGGCGGCTCAAGCGAGATTCTTAATGGCAAATGAAGGGAATGAGGTTATCATCGCGACGACTAATGTTAGGCATCTGTCTCAGTTTGTTGATGCCCGTGAATGGAGATTAATTCGCTGAAAGGGGTTATTTTTGAGGGGATGTTCTGGGTTAGGTTTCCGGGGGGGTCAGGCAATGGCTGAAATCCTTATGTTTTCGTAGACCCCCCCGGAGGTGGCTCCTCATAAGGGTAGGTTTTTTAAGATTGGGGTGGAGGTAAGACAAGGGAGACAGGTAGACCAGTAGACAAGGAAGAGTGAGAACGAAAAATCGGGCGTTTCGGCTTTTAGAAGTGAGTTTGACCGAACCTAATTTTGTACG
>NZ_JAVJUO010000186.1:0-34582 GCF_040220555.1 Coleofasciculus sp. C1-SOL-03 | reverse complement strand
GAACGAAAAATAGGGCGTTTCGGCTTTTAGAAGTGAGTTTGACCGAACCGAATTCTGTACGGTTTTCCCCCCTTGTCTTCTTTCCTTCCTTGTCCTCCTTGTCTTGTCCCAACCCTAAAATAAAAAACCTACACCTGTCAGGATCTATCCGGGGGGAGAGGCTGAAATAGAGGGAACGACTATGGTGTTTACTCCTCATCTAAGGGCAATCCAAACCGAATCTTGCCTTTACCAAAATAGCGCCCAAATTGGAGTTCGTAGACTTCATCCTCATCCTGGGTTTCGACTTCTATGTCAGAACGGGGATACCCCACACATAACAGGGCGTACCCTTTTTGGCGCAGCGCTGGAGACAATCCCATGGCTTCGGGTTGATAGATGTCACCAGAGAGGACACGCACCGCACAGGTGGTGCAAGCGCCATTGCGACAAGAAAACGGCAGTTCTACCCCTTGATCTTCGGCGGCTTGGAGAATGTAGCGATCGCTTGGCACTTCTAGAGTATGCTTGGTATTGGTTTGGCGATGGTGAATGGTAATTTTATAGAATCGAGTCATCCGTTTCGTGTATAATTACAGATTGTGTGCTAAGTTGAATACTATTGACTCCCGCACAGATCATAATAAACCCCCAGGAGAGGTGGCCGAGTGGTTTAAGGCGCAGCATTGGAAATGCTGTTTAGGGGAAACTCTAACGAGGGTTCGAATCCCTCCCTCTCCGTTTAAAAGAGAGTAAAATTAGTCAAGCTATCTCAATCTGAGGTGTCAGGTGTAACCGGAACAGTCCGAGGTCTTTGAGTCGCGATGCGAATAGAAAGCAGGTAAAGCCCCCCCGCGATCAGCACAGCAAAGATGAGTAGCAGGACTCTCACCCAAGTCTTTTGATGCCAATTTTTCGGCTCTGGCTCATGCATCAGTTTTTTGCCACCCCTGATTGGCATATTGCTTCAGATAAACTAATTGTAGCGAGACAGGTGAATCATCCCCCTACAGGGGATGCTACCCTAAAGGTAACTGGCGAGTCTCAATTCCTAACCTCGGAAGAGACCCAGTGAATGTTCCATCAATTGATAGGATAGTCTTGTGGTTGCCACTCCTGAAAAAGTCCAATCAATACCCACATCTAACCCAGAAGGCGGCGATCGCGTTGCCGTTTTACTCATGGGTTATGGGGAAGTCGAAAGTTACGAAGACTTTGCCAACTATAATGAGCAAGCCTTAAACTTATTAACCGCTAAGTTCGCACCTGTCCCCACCTGGGTGTATCCCCCCTTAGCCAAACTGTTAGCCGTTTTTGATTTCCACGAGTGGGGACATCAGCACAATAACTTCATCTCCCCCCACAACCAAATTTTTGAGCAGCAACGAGCCGGAATTGAACAACACCTGCAAGAGAAATGGGGCGATCGCGTCCAAGTCTTTAAGGCGTTTAACTTCTGCGCTCCGTTTTTACCCGAACAGGTGCTAGAGCAGATTAAAGCCCAAGGCTTTGATAAACTGCTGATCTATCCCCTCCTCGTTGTTGATTCTATCTTCACCAGTGGCATTGCTGTCGAACAGGTGAATAATGCCTTAGTCAAGTTGGCTGAGGGCGACGAACATTGGCTGAAAGGACAACGGTATATCCCCTCCTTTTACAATGAATCTGCCTACATTGACTTAATGGCGCAGATGGTGGAGGAAAAAATCGCGGCTGATTTAGCCTCGGCTTACTTACCCTCTCAAATTGGTATTGTCCTGATGAACCATGGTTGTCCCCATGAGGCAAAAGGATTTACCTCCGGCATCATGGAAAGTGAGGCATTGTATGAACGGGTACGGGAAAAGCTAATTCATAAGTATCCGTTAATTTCCGTGGGTTGGCTGAATCACCAAACCCCTCTGATTAAGTGGACACAGCCCAATACTGAGTTAGCGGCGAAGAATCTGATTGATTTAGGGGCAAAAGCGATCGTCTTTATGCCGATTGGCTTTGCTACAGAGAATCATGAAACGTTGCTGGATGTTCATCATATTATCCATGGGTTAGAGTATCGTAACTCTGATGTGGCGTATGTGCAGATGCCCTGTGTTAATGACCATCCTGACTTTTTAGCCATGGCTGCAGATTGGGCAAATCCTCAGATTGAAGCGCTATTAAGCGAAAGTGCGATCGCGGTCAATCCGGAATCAGCTTCCAGTCATCATCATCACCATCATCATCACGATCACTAAACCTAAGATGAATGTCGCTGACTTAAGCTGGGTTCGTAGTAGGCACGAAGCGTGCCAGAAGTGAAGACAGCACTTACTACAAACTCTAAAGTCAGTGCCATTTAACCTAAGATGAATGTCGCTGAAATAAGCATTGTGAGATCGCCAAAACCTTTGATACAGCAGTTTGCTCTGCTAGGCGGTACATTTCCGATCCCCCTAAATCCCCCTTAAAAAGGGGGACTTTGATCTACTGTACTTTATTACAGCGCAAAGCGCTGTATGCCGTAGGGTGGGCATTGCCCACCAGACTTAAGTCAGTAACATTCAACCTAAGATCCCCGACTTCTTCAAGAAGTCGGGGATCTGATTAAGAGAGTTAGCCTTCCTTAACCTCCCATCGAAACAGCCGGGGAAGCTGTGCTAAATCTAAGAGATAGTTACCCGTCCAAAGAACAATTTCGACAATTAACAGAGTCCTTATCCACATCAATTCGCTATCAGAATTCAGGATAGTCAATCCTTCATATAATTGCCAGAGGCGATAAGGCAAGTATAAATAAGGAACCATTACCCAAACGACCGATTGAAACTGTTTTAATGTGATTATCTCCGATATAATTTGTAATCCTAGCATCAAAAAATAGGAGGCAAGTACAGTTAACACGGTAGAATAATTCCACCAGACACCCCAGAGAAGCATAACGACTAGGGGAACCAAGACTCCGATAACCTGAACTGTACCAAACCAAATTTTAAACCATCCGGGCAAGGGTTCAGGAATAGTGAACGGTTTAGCCTTCCGCCACGCCCAGCCGACAATTGCGGTAAACCCAGTGGCAATAATAAAGAAACCTAGGTTCTCTAAAATTAGGTATAAACTTGTATTGACAGAAGTTATATAATTGTGATCCATAATCGCTTAATTTTCAGGTAAATAGCTTTTGACAACAATTCATTGATGATTTGTCATTTTCTCATCGGTTCTCCCAGTTCTGGCAAGTCTACCCTAGCTGCCAAACTAACTCAACTCGAACCCAAAGCGGTGATTGTATCCACAGACGCGATCCGGGCGCAGTTATTTGGGGATGAGAACATCCAAGGGGATTGGTCACTGATTGAAACGCAAGTGTTGCAACAAATTCATCGATCCATTGCCGATGGCAACCCGGTGATTTATGATGCCACCAATGCCAAACCCGAATGGAGGCGATCGCTGTTGCCTAAGATATCGGGTGAAACCGTGCGCTGGGTAGCTTGGTATCTTACCACTCCCTTAGAAACCTGCAAAACTTGGAACCGACAGCGCCAACGCCAAGTTCCTGATCAAGTGATTGAGGAGTTTTACCGCGCATTACGAGATCATCCGCCTCAAACCAGCGAGGGATTTTTAGCCGTGAATTCGGTCAATATCGCGGATACAGAATTGGATATTTGGCAAATGTTCAACCAATCAATCGGTAGAGACGCGCCATGGCGCGTCTCTACTTGTAATCTTAAAGATAGGCAGGATTGAAGGGATTCATCGATTAGGATGACTGACGAACATAAGGCTGACGTACCATCGGCTGATTCTCAGCAGGTGCAAAAACCAACTGAAGGAACAACCCCAGAATCGGTTGATAACTCCTGGACGAACCGCATGGCTGGACTCTGGACTATAGCCAGCGATCGCTTGCAGAAACTCCTTCCCACCGAACAAGTCACACAAACGGTGATTGACTGGTTTAGTGTTAATGAGGCGCAAGTCGCTGAGATTTTGGCGTCGGTACGCAAAGAACTCCCTACAACCCAAGCGCTGCTGATTGGCAAGCCTCAATCAGGGAAAAGTTCCATTGTGCGGGGATTGACAGGGGTTTCAGCGGAGATTGTCGGTCAGGGTTTTCGTCCCCATACGCAATATACTGAGCGTTATGCTTATCCCTCCAATGACCTACCCTTGCTGATTTTCACTGATACTGTGGGTTTGGGTGATGCTAACCAAGAAACGCCGATAATTATTCAGGAATTAGCCGATGAATTGCAACAAGATACTCATCGTGCCAGAATCCTGATTTTGACGGTGAAAATTAATGACTTTGCCACAGATACGCTGCGACAGGTGGCTGAACAGTTACAAGAGAAATATCCAGAGATTCCCTGTTTACTGGCTGTAACGTGTTTACATGAACTTTATCCGGCTGATGTCGTTGATCATCCGGCTTATCCGCCAGACTATGAAGAGTTGAATCGCGCCTTTGAGGGAATTCAGCACGCCTTTAAGGGACTTTATGATCAGGCGGTTCTAATTGATTTTACCCTAGAAGAAGATGAATATAATCCCGTATTTTATGGATTAGAGGCACTCAGCGACGCCTTAGCCGAGTTGTTACCGGAAGCCGAATCTCGTGCCATTTCTCAATTATTGGAAGAAAAAGACGCCAGTCAGCAACTGGGGAATCTGTATCGGGATGTCGGGCGGCGTTATATTTTAGCCTTTGCGATTATGGCAGCAACCTTGGCGGCTGTACCGTTACCCTTTGCCACAATGCCCGTTTTAACCGCGCTACAAGTCTCGCTGGTTGGCTTGTTGGGGAAATTGTATGGACAGACGCTGACGCCTTCTCAAGCTGGGGGAGTCGTGAGTGCGATCGCGGGAGGATTTATAGCGCAGGCGGTGGGACGAGAATTAATCAAATTTTTGCCCGGTTTAGGGAGTGCGATCGCGGCGTCTTGGGCGGCGGCGTATACCTGGGCGTTGGGTGAGGGGGCTTGTGTTTATTTTGGGGATTTAATGGGCGGAAAAAAACCCGATCCCCAGAAGATTCAATCGGTGATGCAAGAAGCATTTCAGTCGGCTAAAGAACGATTTAAAGGTATAAAGTAAACCTGAAAACCAGCCCAGAGTTCAAACTCCGGGCTAATAGCCCAAGTCCATTAAAATGGACTAACATTCTTATCCAGTCGTCTTTAGACGACTTTAGCTTTCAGCCTTGGGTTGAAACCCAAGGCGATTGGTGAGACTGTGGTCAAAGTGCGATCACTTCTCTAATTGGGGCTTGCTGCATGAGTGCGTAAGCTAGACCAGATAAGGGTTTTAAGCCATTTTTCTACCCAACAAGTGCTTTCGTTTTTACACTATAACCGTCTTGCACCCTGGAATTTGTGCCGACCTCAGCGCCAAATTTTCCCTCGACAGAGGGTTGAAACCATTGCAAGAAAGCCTATTCCCTATTGCCTCTCCCCACCACAAGACTTATTCAGCAGCCCCTAATTAATAGCGATACGCCGGAATCTCTGGCAACAGAAACTTATCTAATTGATAGCGATACGCCGGAATCTCTGGCAACAGAAACACTAATCCCGATTCCACAAAAATCCGGAGTATCAAATCTAATTTACTCGCGTCTGCCCTTACATCATCAACGAATTCCTTTAAATCTCGTTCTAATTCAGCGCGAGTCTTTAGCGGACGAGTCCCCTTTTCATCGGTCAGTAAATACAGCACTAATTCCGCTGCTTGTCGATTCTCGACACCACAATCCTCAATCACGGCTTCGACATAGTGCTTGACTAACTCTTCCTTCGTTCCTACCTCTCGATAGTCAGCCAAGGTTTTAATATTTTCGGCTTGCAGTTGCGCCCCGACAATCTGTAATTCAATGGGTAATATTTCCCCGGTTTGACCCGCTAAATCCTTGACCAGTTGATCAATTAAGGCAGGTTCTAGGTAAAAGCGCGATCGCGTGGTTAAATCCTCTATAATTGATCGGGCATCGGCAGGAGAAAAATTCCCTAACCCATACAGTACATTCTTGCCTAAAATATCATGACCAATGACACTCATGCTATCGAGGCGATTGCACTCCAAAAGATAATGCAGATAATCCTCCCGCAGCGATAGAATTACCTTGACTGATAAAATATTTAGACAGTCTCCTAAAAAGTCCCAAAATGGTCGCCGTTGCGCTAAATTGGGATAAACAAAAAAGAACTCTTCAAACTGATCAAAAATTAGCACTGTTCTGATATTGTGCTGTTCATTTTTCCGTAACTGTTCCAGGATTTTGGCGTAGGGCGGGTTTGGGGGCGAGGTTGATAGTTCTCTGGAAATGTTATTGTCTACATCCTGAGAAGGTGAGGGCGGGTTTTGTTGAGAGGTTTGTGGTTTTCTAGAAACGTTATCGTCTAAACCCGCCCCTACAGAAGAATCGGGCGGGTTGTGTTGAGAGGTTTGTGGTTTTCTGGAAAGGTTATCTCCTAAACCCGCCCCTACAGGATTATTTGCTGTTTTTTCTTCCTCTAACTCATCCGTTACCAAATTTGTTGCCAACTGCTTGCTCAATTCCTCTACCCAATTGGTATAAACTCGGATTAAAATAGGTAAATTATTTTGAATACCAATAACTCTGTGTTTTAACGCTGGCATTAATCCCGCATTCACTAGCGAACTTTTGCCCACACCAGATAGTCCATGAATCACGATTAGCTTACAGTCATTCCGTCCAATTCGTTCCAATAATCGCTCTAAATCTCGCTGTCGCCCTGATGCGATAATTTCCGGTGCAACTGTCTCTTGATGATCAGTTTTTGCTGACGTTTCTTGTCGATGTGGTTGTAGTCGTCCCGCACCAATAAAGGCGCAAATACTATATTGTTGTTCAATAGAACGCCGCAGTTGCTTTGTAGCAAAGGCTTCTAAATACTGCTTTTCTTCAAAGTAAAGATCGCGTAATTCGGCTAAAATTCGGATATAAACTAAAGGATGTCCTTTATCACCTAACTCTCTGGCTTGCACCAAATGCGCGATCGCGTCGTGTTTATTCCCTAACTGGCGTTCCGCTTGGGCTAAAAATAGCAAGTTTAATCCCTGAAACCATCGATTCTGTTCCGGTAATTGAGCTAAAATATCCTCAGCTTGTTGGGCGGCTTGGCGACTCTCTTCCCAGCGCTGTTGCTGTAAGGCGACTTCGGCTAAAAAACTATAATCTTGGGCTAATCTACTGGTAATTCCATACTGTTGATGCAAGAGTAACGCCTTTTGCGCCACTTGCTCTAATTCATCCCATGACTGCATCCGTTGCAAGACTCGTTCGAGTTGAATGATGAATTTTGCCACTAAATCGGGACGATTTTCTTGCTCAAAAATGTCCAGACTTTGCTGTAAGGCAATCTTGGCTGTTTGCCAATTCGCTTTGTCGGCTTTTTTTCGGTCAACGGCGTAATAGTGGTAGAATCCAATCTGAAATAGCACTAAGCCGACTTTTAATTTGGGGGTAATTGTTTCTGCGGGTTTTTCGATCAGGGTTGGTTGATTGGCGTTATCGGTTTGTTGTTGCCAAAATTCTAGGCTTTTTTGAAGATAATCTAAGGCTTCTGGACTATCCCCCGCATTTATTCCGCGTAGAAATGCTAAATCTGCGGCAAACTGGGGGGTTAACTCGAGTTCGCGTTGGGATAATTCTTTTAAGGCTAACTCGAATTCTGAACAAGTTAAGTAACCGAGGTCTAAATTTTTGGTTAACTGAGATAAAGATTGAGGGGAATTGACGGCTAAAGCTTTAGCAAATAGGGACTTTACAGCCTGCTGGAGACTATTAATTAACTCATCCGTTGGTATCGCAAACGCCGTTGTTGTTGCCCAACTCTCGAAATCTGGCGCAATTCTCAGCAGTCGAATATAAACCCGATCATTCATCCATAGGATGAAAGGAAAGGGAAAATTCTTGCGAAACTCCTCCCGCACCTGATTCATCGCCGCGAACATGTCATCCACATTGTTTAAAGCGGCAAAGCCAGATACCATAAGAGCAGAAGGCATCTCCTGTCCCAGTTGCGATCGCACGGTGCTAAACAGGGTTCTGTCCCCTGGCTTCAGGTGAATGACTCGGATGTCGAGGGCGCATTGTTCTTGCAGTTGCTGGATCAGGCGTTGTTGCAAATACTCATAGTTACAACGCGCTAACATCAGGCAAAACTGTCCCTGACAGGCTTCTATTGCCCAGGCTAATTCATCTAAAGACTCCTGATTAGCTATTGTAAAATCGTTCAAGTCTTCACTCCTACATAATTCATTTATTTTAGTGAGTCAAGGGAAAATGTCTGGGATATTACAGGTTGTCTGGGCGCAAGCCTTGCGCCCCTACCCCCTACATTGGCTGCCATTTCATTTAGGATAGCTATAGCGGAGGCTTTTCTGGGGCAGGTATCAGACAATGGTGCGATTAAAACAATGGCAGTGGATCGTATTGGCAATGCCGATCGCGTCCATAGTTATATTCTTACTCCTATCCGCAGGCTGGCAAATCCACGAGTGGGGAATTAATTGGATTTGGGGTATCTTTATCCTGATCTTCGCGGGTTGGCGGTGGCTGCTGGTAAAATGGACGCGATCAACCGTGGATCAGGTAGAAGCAGCCGTAGCGGAGGTTAGCGATCAACTCGACGCTACCACAGAGGAAACAACTGCCTTACCCGTCACCGATGAAGCCACTCAAAACGCCGAAGCCGCCCTCTCTAGGGTGCTGAAACAGGCACAGGATGATCCGCCGATGTGGGAAGATTGGCAACAGTTTTGGCAACGATGTCAGGAACTTGTGATCGCCATCGCCCATATCTATCAGCCCGAGGCGAAATATCCCTTACTCAATATCTACATTCCCCAAGCTTATGGGTTGATGCGGGGAACCGTGGATGACTTGGATCAGTGGATGCAGAAATTATCCCCGGCGCTGAATCAAGTCACCGTAGGACAAGGATTACAAGCCTACGAAGTCTACCAGAAACTGGAACCCTCCGCCCGGAAACTTTGGCAAGCCTGGAGTTGGGCGCAGTGGGTAATCAATCCGGTGGCGGCGTTAGCCAGACAAGCCAGTCAGCGTTCGAGTAATCAAGCCACTCAGCAACTGTTGGTAAATTTAGGACAGATGCTGCGAGAAGCCGCGTTAAAGAATTTATCTCGCCAAGCGATCGCGCTGTATAGTGGCAGTACCCCACCCGGTTCAACTACCGTCTCCCCCCCCAAACCGCAACTCCCCCAGGCACAAACCAAAACCCTGCGCGATATCCTGGAACAAGCTGAACCTGTGGAAGCGGTTGAACAAAAGCCGGTGAATATCTTGCTGGTGGGGCGTACTGGATCGGGCAAAAGTAGCCTGATTAATACATTATTTCAGGCAGACCGTGCCGAAGTCGATGTCTTACCCAGTACCGATCGCATCCAGAATTACCACTGGCAAACTCCAACCGGAGAAACCCTAACGCTGTGGGATACGCCGGGATACGAACAAGTCAACCGATCCGATTTACGGGAACTGGTACTCGATTATGCCACGAACGCCGATTTACTGCTACTGGTAACCCCCGCCCTCGATCCGGCGCTACAGATGGATGCGGCATTTCTCAAGGAAATCAAAGCGGATATTGAAGACTTACCCGCGATTACCATTGTCACCCAAGTCGATCGCCTGCGCCCAATCCGAGAATGGCAACCCCCTTATGATTGGCAATGGGGGGAACGAAGCAAGGAAAAAGCGATTCGGGAAGCGACAGAGTATCGCGCCGAAAGTTTAGGAGAATGGTGCGATCGCCTGTTACCCGTGGTGACGGCTGACTGGAAAACTGGGCGCACCCCTTGGAATATCGAGGCGCTATCCTTCGCCTTAGTTGACGCGATCGCACCCGCCAAACAACTGCGTCTAGCCCGCTTTTTACGAAACCGAGAAGCCCGCACAGCGGAAGCCGCTAAAATTATTGACCATTATACGTTTCAGATGGCAACCACTCAAGGATTAACGTCTTTTCTCAAAAGTCCGGTGCTACAGTTTGTCTCCACATTAACAACCGGATCTCCCACATTAGCCTTTGCCTTAGCTGAACAAATTCCCGTCGAACAGTTACCTGTAGTGATTGGCAAACTCCAGATGGCGTATGACTTATTCTCCTTGCTGAGTACAGAGGATAATCCGAGCCAATTTGACTTGCGATCGCTGTGGTCATTGTTGTTAGATAATTCGTCTTCACCGGATCGCAATGCTTGGGCATTTGGTCACGCTTTGGTGGAATATTGGACACAGCACTTGAGTATTGAACAATTACAAGAGAAGTTTAAATTTTATCTACATCAGCAATCCGACAGTTAGAATTTTTTCATAAAATGGTACGCTAAAAAGCTGGACAATTAATTTGTTACAACAGGTGTAAGGGAGTGATTCCAGACTTCGACGAAAATGGCAATCTACCACCAGGAATGCATTTTTGCGAATGGGAAGAATTTGTAGAACGATTTGGAAGCAATCCGCTTAGGTTACGTTTAATACGGGGACTGCAAATAGCAATGGAGCAGCTAAAAACAGCGGGTTGCCGGACAATGTATATCAACGGCAGCTTTGTTACCATAAAAGCAGACCCAGGGGATTTCGATGCCTGTTGGGATAGAGAAGAGGTAGATATAGACTATCTCAGAATTCATGCTCCTCGATTGCTGAATCATTACGACCGTGGTGGACAGAAAGCTAAATATGGAGGTGAAATATTTCCATCCGACCAACCCATCGGTAATTACGGTATGGATTCTTTTGAATTGTTTCAACAAGATAGAAAGTCTAATAAAAAAGGGATTATTGCCATAGATTTAGTGAGGTTTAGCTTATGATTAAAGATGAAAAAGAGTATAAAGTGACTCAGGATATTATCGGAGAATTTGAAAAGTCTATAGCCGCAATGGAGAGAGATGAAGCCAGGAAAACAAATGATCCTGACGGCTGGGAGCTGATGAGAAGTTCATTACAATCTCATCTCGATAAATTAAAAGCAGAAATCGCTGAATATGAAAGACTTACATCTCACAATCATCAGAGTCCTATTGTACTGAAGATTGACGATCTTGACTATTTACCGCAAATTTTAATTAAAGCGCGTATGGCAGCTAAACTAAGCCATCAAGAACTAGCGAACTTAGCTGGACTTACGGAAGAGCAAATCAAACGCTATGAAGATAATGATTACGAAGATGCCAGTTTCCTGGATGTAAGATTTGTGATTGATGCCCTAGATATTAAAATTCAAAACGGGGAATTTTTAATTCCTTTAGATACGCTGAGAAGAACCCCGATTACTAAAGAAGAATTGCTAGCTTCTCAGACAATAAACCGAAAACCAAGCCGCAGGAATTAAGAGTGTTTTTTTATCCACAAAACCATATTTAACTTCTGCTCAATCCTCTCTAGCACCTCAATCACCCTGAGTTTTCATAGTAGGAGCGTATATCTTACCTGACTACCAACTCGCTCAACTTGCACCTGAATTGCTGACCATTAATGTACTTTACGAAATTCTGGGGCAAAAACAGGTTTATACACTGGAAGACGCTCGTCGTCTGCAAAAGAAACAGTACACAATCCAGCAGTATCGTAACCAGATGGATTTAACTCAGGGCTATTCATCTGAACGAATGCTTTCTATATTAAAAGATAGATGTCGGTATTTAATCGAGAGAGGTTCGACCTTAAATAATCCTCACATCCCGGCGTCTTATTTTCGAGATTGGGAGCGGATTACCGAAAATCATGCTCAACGCCTGCGGGAACTGGTAGCGGAAGCACTTCACGATAAAACTTGAGCAATAGAAACAGCCACTCGATACGCCATTGGCGGGGGAACCGCATTACCAATTTGACCCAAGGCTTTATAAACAGCGCCATGAAATGACCAGGATTCAGGAAAGCCTTGCAAAATGGCACAGTCGGGAACAGATAAACGAAAGTGACCATTATCTGGCACAAATAAACGCGCCTGTTCTCGATTTGACGCCACTCCATTGGGCCAAATTTGCAGTTTTTGCCAAATCTTTTGCGCGGAAACACGACTCAATACGGACGTGGTATGACGTGGACCGGTGAGAGAACTGCGAAGGGTAGGGTACAATCAAGGTTTATTAATGTATTTTTTGATACTCTTCTAATGCTGCCAGTAGCACATTGACTAAGGGATGATTAATCAACTCCTTTAATACCTCAGTCTGCACACCTTTTAAGCCTTCAACGACTGAAGCTTTCAGCATCGGATTCTGCTCAATCCTCTCTAGCACCTCGATCACTACCCGTTGTTTTTCCAGAGGCGTATTCGTGGGATAGGTTTGATCAAGCTGTTGGAGTAACTTTTGAATTTTGGTGGCGGTATCGGTTAGTCGTTGCTTTTGTTCTAGGGTATAAGTGGGTGCGATCGCAGAATTTCCAGAGGGACAATTTTCCAAGGATTTCCCCGATTCGGACTGGTGAGGGATTAGGGGTTCAACTAACCGTCTTGCTTCTACATTAATCGTTTGACCGGGATTCACGGTTTTCTCAGCCAGCCGTTGTATAATCTCAGTTAAATTGGCACTCTGCTGACGATAAGCAGCAACTTGCTCATATTTCACCTTTAACTGATAACGATAGTCCTTATCGATCGCCTCAAGTTGGATATCGTACTCGCGATTAAACAAATGCTCAACTTCCAGCCGATTGGCATCGATAGGAATAGCGATCCGGATGGTTAATACCCCATCAGGGCGATTTTCTAAGGATTGAATCGTGAGGATGTTACTCCCATCCTGGGCTTGACAGGCTTGGAAAGCAGCAAAAAACGCTTGCCAATCAATACCATTGCGGAACGTTAAATTGACAGTCTCTAAGGGAACTTGAAACACCCTAGTGAATTCTCCAGGGGCAAATGTTCCCTGATCAGGACGGCGTTCGCGTTGATCGGTTTGTAAGTAAACATACTCACAAATCACCTCGGCTAAATTTGTCCCGCTATTGATGTGCCAGTCTTCCAGACAGGTGGCGGTGAATATGGCTTGGTGAAAATCGGTGTTGAAGGCTTTACAACGTTGTAAGTTAACGCCCCGAAGATTGGCTTGAGAGCAATTAGCCCCCTGGAGATTCGCCCCCCTGAGGTTCGCACCGACAAGGTGGACACCACTGAGATTCGCCCCACTCAGATTCGCCCCACTGAGATTGCTTCCACTCAGTTTAGCGCCAATCAGTTTTGCCCCAACTAAATCAGCACCACTAAGGTTGGCTTTAGTCAAATCAGCACCACTAAGATAGATGTTATTCAGATTCGCACCAATCAGGTTGGCACTAATTAAGTCAGCATTTCTGAGATCTGCCGCTGTCAGGTTCGCACCAATCAAATCAGCCTCACTCAAATATGCCTCACTCAAATATGCCTCACTCAGGTTGGCGCCAATCAGATCCGCTTTACTCAAATCTGCCCGACTCAGGTTTGCCCGACTCAAATCCACGCCACTGAGTTTTGCCCCTTGGATGGTAACGCCCTTGCCTGTAGCAAAGCTGAGATTAGGTCGGATATCTGGGTGGTGTGCCTTCCACGCATTCCATACCTCCACCCCTTGCCTGAGTAAGGCACAATAGTCTTCATTCGTTTGTGGAAACATAACATCTTTAGACAAGCTCCGCTTCACCGCTTCCCGCAAGGAGACTCCCGCGATTATCCCTGAACTACTGTCTCCAATTCTGCCACGGCAAATTAGCTAGATATAGCACTACCGGGATACGTTAGGACATTCCCCTGTTGCCTGTTGCCTTTTCACCTAATTTTATTGTCCTAACCTCAATGCGTAATGCTATAAGCGGTGGGCAATGCCCACCCTACATAAAATTGGCTGATTGAGACTGATGCCAGATCTCAGTTCAGGTTCGCCCCAAAACCCCCTACCCTGGATTTTGACTCGTTGTCTAATCAGATAAGATATCAAGGCACAATTGAATGGCAACAGCCTAGGGAAACTCCGGTGTAAGTCCGGGGCTGTGCGGCAACTGTAAAGGTTGAAATGGCACGCTCTTTCCGGGTTTGTCGTCGGTACTTCTACGCTGATGGCGAAGACAGCGCAACGACGAACCCCGCTGACGTTTCACCTAAGCCAGAATACCTAGCTGTTGTTTGTCCACCCGATAGTCCTGCCTCGCACGGGAAGGGAGTTTATTTTTAATGCCGACTGTAGACACGACTCATTTCAGCCCAGATTCACTGTCATTGCCACCACTCCCCCTTAACCGCCCTCTGTTAATGATTGGTCACGGTAGCCGCGATATGCAGGGGCGTCAGGGATTTTTGGATTTTGCCCACGCTTACCAAAGGTTGGACTCCTCTCGCCCGGTTGTTCCTTGTTTTCTGGAATTAACCACTCCCAGTATTCAGGAGGGTGTAGACCAATGTGTGGCACAAGGGTATACAGAATTCTCTGTGCTGCCGATTTTGCTGTTTGCGGCGCGACATAATAAATTTGATGTCACCAACGAGTTAGACCGCGCTAAAGCCAGACATCCGCAAATCCGATTCCATTACGGGCGTCATTTTGGTATTACTCCAGCCATTCTGGAGTTATGGCATCGACGACTGGCTGACCTGGATCAAGCTTCGCCGAACAGTCCCATGTCCTCAATTCCCAGAAGTGAAACGGTGCTTCTGGTTGTTGGTCGCGGTTCTAGTGATCCCGATGCCAATGGTGATGTCTATAAATTAGCGCGTCTGCTCTGGGAAGGCAGTGGTTACAAAACGGTTGAAATCTGCTTTATTGGGATTACTCATCCCCGTTTAGAGGAAGGCTTCCATCGCGCTCGACTTTTCCAGCCCAAGCGGATTGTTGTTCTGCCTTATTTCCTGTTTACTGGGGTGCTGGTGAAAAAAATCTTTGATATCACGGCGCAGCAGCAGGAGCAATATCCGGACATTAGTATGACTTGTTTACCCGAAATGGGTATTCAACCGGAATTACTTTCGGTATTGCGGGAACGAGAAATCGAGACGCAACTGGGACAGGTGCAGATGAATTGTGAATTGTGTAAGTTCCGGTTAGCGGCTGTGGGGGATAATACGGGTCACGGTCATGATCATGATCACGGTCATGACCATGATCATCACCATCATCACCACCACAATCACTCGGAGCCTCCTCCTGATCCTTACGCTGAACCCGAAGCGTACCATCAGCGCATTTGGCAAGTTCCTTAATTAGTCATTTGTCATTTGTCATTTGTCATTTGTCATTGGTTATTTGCTGACACCGGGGGTAACTTGAGATTGATTACCATAAGCTAAGAACTGATCAGCAGTTACCCATACCGATTACTATGTCCAAAGAATTTAGGGTTGGCGATCGCGTTCGCCTAATTGCCCTACCCCGCTATGTTAAAACAGCCGAACCTATGCCCATGCTGCGACCTCCGGATGTGATTAGCATTGGCGAAGAAGGGGTGATCCTTGATCGGCGTCCTGGCGGATTTTGGGGTGTTCGCTTTTCTAAGGGCGCTTTTTTACTGGATAGTCAATACCTTGAGACAGTAGAGAGTCATCATGATCCCCATCCGCCTTCATCCTCTGCCGAATAATCGGCTCAGAGCCTTCTGCCTTCTACCTTGGAGCCTTGTCCCTAGCAACATGGGAGATAGTTTGCATTTAGTATGAGCCACAACAACCCGGATCAATACAATGGTTTCCGGTAAGTACTACTACACCGAATCAATATCCAAAATTGTGGTAGCACTTTACCGAATTGATTCCTGTACAGTTGAGAATAATAATAATTGGCAGTCTGAGCGTGAAGTGGGAGATAGATTTGTACAGCTTCCTAGAGTCTCTCGGCATTGCCAACCCTAGTGGCAGTGGCTGGCTAGCAGTTATATTTACCTTCGGGTTAGCGTGGGGGGTAACGTGGTGTTTGATTCCAGCAGTACGCTCATTTGCGCTGCAAGTGGGGTGGGCGGATCAACCGAACGCCCGACGACTCAATCAAGAACCCCTACCTAACGCAGGTGGATTGGCAATTTATGCGGGTGTCATGGCGGCGCTAGTCTTGGCGACTCTATTAAGACCCATTGTGATTGAAGGCGTCTTAGCCCAAGTGCTGACGATTTTACTCGGTGGTTCCATCCTCGTCCTCGTCGGCTTTATCGATGACCAATTTGGTCTACCTGCTTATGTACGCCTGTTTAGTCAAACCCTTACCGCCCTGTTGCTGATTGCCAGCGATATCCGCATCGAAACGCCTTTTGGGACTCCCATTGACCCAATATTCTCAATTGTGTTGACCTGGTTGTGGGTTGTGGGAATTACTAATGCGATTAATTTAATGGATGGCATGGATGGTTTGGCGGGTGGGATCAGCTTCATTACCGCCATGAGTTTGTTAGCAGTGTCGGCGCAGTTTGAAACCCGAGCAGCGGCGACCTTACTTTTGGCAGCCTTAGGAGGGGCTGCACTGGGATTTTTGCGACACAACTTTTATCCTTCCCGAATTATTATGGGAGATGCGGGGGCTTACTTTTTTGGCTATGTGTTAGCTGCAACCAGTATTTTAGGGAATCTCAAAGTGACGACGGTATTTGCTCTAGTGCCACCTGCCTTCTTTTTATTATTGCCTGTGCTAGATACGACTCAGGTATTTGTCCGGCGACTCATGGCAGGAAAAAACCCGCTGAAAACTCCCGGTAAAGATCATTTACACCACCGCTTACTGGCTTGGGGTTTGTCCCAACGTCATGCGGCTTTCACCCTTTGGGGAGTGACGTTGGCATGTAACGGACTGGCGATGAAACTGCAAGGGATGACGTCATTGGTGATGATTGTGACAAGTGGTAGTATAATCATTCTTCTTGGCTTTACCCTTTGGCAAAGACTCCAGGCAAAATGAAAAAGCTCGTACAGCTTCCCAGAACGTCAAACGTCAACAGCCAAAGCCTATAGGGTTCAATTGGGGTGCATTGATATCAACATACGCTGAAAGTTAATTGTGTCGAGATCTAGGTGCTACGTCTCTAAACGATTGTCTGGCTAGTGTAGCGGGTGCGGAAATAATCCGCCACTGGTGTGATCAAGTGAGCATCTACCTAAAGAGACAAAAATTAGCGTAATCAATTCAACCCAAAGATAGGGGAAATTTTCTTATACATGAGTCATGGACTAAGGCGAGTAAGCATTCAGTCTGCTTCTCAGGATTGAGGTTAGGGAAATTGGAGGCAAGCTAGCACTAGATTACTTAAATACGTCTTCGCTTATACTGAAGTTCTCTCTTAAGTTAGTAAAAATTTACATAAGTCTGATGCTAACCTAAAACTTGAAATTAGGAATCGCCTGAAAATCTAAAGTTCATGTTTCAAGTTCATCCTCCAGACTCTATACAATCTCACCATAAGAATGTTACAACATTTATTTCATTCGTTCAGCGTGATTTCAAGATGGCTTTTAGCCGGAACATAATATCCTATGCTTAAATAAAAATATTTAAGCTGAATAAATTTACGAAGTACTGTCGATAAGAATGGTGTTAGCTGAATTAAGAACTGCAATAACTATCAATCTTTGGTTCTCTCGTCTAGGTTATAGAATTTATTATTGTCCGAATACTTATGCTATTTACAGCAGTTTTCAAGTTAGTAGACTATAGACGATGATTGCGCTGAAAAGTAAGCCGATATAATTTTGTATTCCATAAACGTGAAAAGCGCTGTCAAAGTCAAGCTAAACGATTCTAGAAAAAAACAAGTAATTTATATATATATGATTATGAATCAATTAAAATGCAATCAAACCGTTTTACCAGACAATAAAATTATCGATATTCTATTAATTGAAGACAATTATGTTGAAGCTGAATTAATCCAGGAATTGTTTTCACAAGTACAAGTCAATCAATTTACCCTAACTCATGTTCAGCGGTTAAGTCAAGGGATAAAAAAATTAATGGAGTTGACCTTTGACATCATTTTATTAGATCTATCTCTTCCGGATAGTCAAGGATTAAATACTGTAATTCAAGTCAAATCACAAGCACCAACGACTCCAATTGTTGTCTTAACGTCCCTCAATGATCAAAAGATGGCAATTCAGGTGGTTCGGGAAGGCGCTCAAGATTATTTAATTAAGGGGCAATTTGTGGGAGAAAACTTGGTGCGTGCTATACGTTACGCCATTGAACGTGAGCGCGATCGCGAAGCAATTCGACAGCAGGCTCAACGGGAACGGATATTAGAGCGTATGGTTGAGCAGATCCGGCGCTCATTGGATCTCGAAGAAATTTTGCATACCACTGTCACCCAAGTCCGTCAATTCCTGAAAACGGATCGTGTTCTTATCTATCGCTATCAGGCAGATAAATCTCCTAATCTGCTGTTAGAAGCGGCTGACTATAGCAATAGTTATCCGGAGGTTCCGGCAATTCATGAACTTTTAAACTTGCCCGAAATCTTGTCTTATAATAAACAGTTTATTCGCGTGATCAACAATCAAAACCTGTCTGAGCTAAAGCCAAAATCAATTAATTTGCATAAGCCATCCATTTTAGCGATACCCATTTGTAACAGTGAGTCTGATCTGAAACAACCTCAATCTTCTGTTTGCCATCGATTATGGGGGATAATCATCGCTCATCATTGTACCCATAATCGTCAATGGAAAACCTGGGAAATTGATTGTTTAAACCAGTTAGTTAAACAGGTGTCTATTGCGATTCAACAGTCAGAACTTTATCAAAAAGTAAAGACCGATAATCAACATCTACAAAAACTGGTAAAAATAGATAGTTTAACGGGAATTGCCAATCGCCGCCGTTTTGATCAAGTCTTAGCCGAGGAATTAGTCTATTCTAGGCAGAGCTTACATCCGCTATCCTTGATCTTGTGTGATATTGACTTTTTTAAAGCCTACAACGATACCTATGGTCATTGGGCTGGGGATGATTGTTTAAAGGAAGTTGCTGAAGCAATCTGCCAAGCGGCTAAACGACCGAATGATTTAGTCGCTCGCTATGGCGGTGAAGAATTTGCCGTGATTCTTTCCAATACAGATAATGCAGGCGCTTTTATCGTTGCCCAAAAAATCCGCTACCAAATGGATAAACTCAAGCGTCCCCATGCCAAATCTCCGATTCATCCCTGGGTAACGCTCAGTTTAGGAATTGCCACAACGACTCCATCCCAGCAACTTTCGTCCAGTGAATTAGTCCAACTGGCTGATCGCGCCCTCTACAAAGCCAAAGCCTTAGGACGCGATCGCATTTTCTCGGCTAACTCTGACCCGGATTTTCAGCTTTGATCGGGGAAGAAGCAAGAGGAGGCGATTGAAATCGCTGCTACACTTGCCAAAGTCCGCGCCGGCGGACTTTGTTATAACGGGGGTAGCGTTCCCCGGATTTGCGATCGCGGCTCAACCGCAATCTATACCTATGCGGCGTATAACTCCATTTGACTCCTCAAAATCTGCTGAATCTTTTGGTGTAACTCGGCTTGGGTATGAGGTTGAAGCGTTTCCAAAGACGCCAGTAACCGTCGCCTATCGGAGAATGGTAACATTGGCATCAACTCGTTCGCCTCTTCTAGCATACGCTCTTGGGCTTCTGGAATCAGGTTCATCCAATTCGATAGCAGCAAGTTACGCTCTATAATGGTTAATTTCCACTGATATTCAGGCATCCTAACCAACTCCTCTATTCCTTCGTTTTCCTTTGTTCAGGATTTACTGGTATAGATCAGGAAGCTTTTGAGCTGAAGTTATGAACACACAACTCCCTCATCGTCTCCGATAAAGGCTGTATCATTCCACGCTTTCGGGAATTAGGCTCATCCTCGGATAACCGATTTCCTCGCCCAATCTCTCGCATTTTCCATATAAATCAGTATCCTTTTCCAATACTTTGTCCAGTCTCCCTCTATCTTCAAGCAGTTTTTGACCGTCTCAAGGTAAAAAATAGTTGTGCGGCGCTCATCATTGTCAGGACATCGCTCCAAAATCAGATTGTAGAGCTGTTGCCAATGATATTGCCAGTTACCTTGAGCTGGATGGAAAATTGCCTCAAACAAATTTCGCCAGAAAAACTCAATCGTGCCAATATCCTTAAGATGTTCTGGCGTTGGTTTATCCCAGCCGGTATGGCGAGCGCGTAAATCACTAATCGGCGGCAGATGTCCGCTCATAGGTAACAAGGGGGGCTATAATCACTGATGCATATTTTACCGATACCCAGAGATAATGGGATGGTGGATGACAATAGGGCAAGGAAGCAGGGGAAGCAATGTAGAGACGTAGCATGCTACGTCTGGGAGCTAGAGGAGAAAGAATGAAATTAGGACTCGCTGCGAGCAGTATTGGGTAACGTGGGATGTATTACCCGTCTGGCAAGATCTCAGTTAAAAGCCATCTAACTTGCCCAACTAAAAAACAGCGCGGCTAGAATAATCAAGCCCAAAAGCGCCAAAGGAACCCAGAGATTCGCCAGCTCGATCATTTGGTTGTGTTTTACCGTTGGTTACGGGAATGAATCCATTGATTATCGATAAACAAACTATAAACTACATTGGATGATGAGGACAAAGGATGACCTATCCCGATCGCATGACATGGCTGCGAGAACGCACCGCCTTTAGCATTCTCTCCGATGAAATTTTACAGGCGATCGCGCCACGACTGGAAGCACGAGTGGTGAATGCCCAGGAGCGCCTGGTCATCGAAGATACCCCAGTAGACTATCTCTATATTCTGCAACAGGGACGTATCGAAGGCTACCGCACTAACCAACTGGGTTCGATTTGGGGCGTCAGTTGGCTTCCTGGCGCCGTAATTCATTTACAGGAGTTACTTCTCAATCAACCCGCTCAGAGAACCATCGTCGCCCGCAGCGACTGTCACCTGTGGCGCATTCCAGCCCAACTGTTCCGAGACTTAATCCACCAGTATCCAGAAATTTCTCACGCTTTCTCACCCCAACTTGCCCAAGACTTGGCACACCTGTCGTCTCAACTCAAAGTTGAACAAGAACGCCAAGTGGCGCTGCGCCCCTATTTAGTCAACAAGGCAAAACGGGGGATTATTGGTCGAAGCCGCTATGCGGTGCGACTCCGCCAACAAATCAAACAAGCTGCTGATACTCGCCAGTCTGTACTCATTTTCGGTGAACCGGGATTGGAAAAAGACAACACCGCCGCGCTGATTCACTTTGGTTCAGCCTATCGCCGCGAACCTGTGATTAAAATCGATTGCAGTAAAGTTCAAGCCAGTGGTGCGGAACTTTTTGGGCGAGAAGGGGGCAAACCGGGACTCATTGATTCCCTGAACACAGGGACGTTAATTCTCAATAATGTGGATGAATTGCCTCAGGATTTAATGCCTCAACTGGCAACTCTATTAGAAACCGGAACCTATCAACTTGTCCGCCGTTCCCTAGAGCAATCGACCCAGGTGAAACAGTGCAACGCCCGGATTATTATGATTACCGAAACCGCGCTCCCCACGATTAGCCCCCTAGTTGGGCAAGTGATAAAAGTTCCGCCATTGCGGGTGCGAAAAACGGATATTGGCGACCAGATGAACTATTATATTAGTCTCTTATGTCGCGCCAAAGGGATTAATAAACCCAAGATTACACCCGAAGCCCTACGTCAGTTACAAGGCTATGATTTCCCCGGCAATCTGCGGGAATTACAAAACTTAGTGGAACGGGCGCTGGTTCAAGCGAACCGTGGCAAAGAACTCACGGAAGAACTGTTGTGGCCCTCCCAGAGTAAGAAAAAACAATTCCGCTTTAATCTGTTAAATGCCTATCCCCAACTGCGGCGATTTTTACGCAGTGATTGGTGGCCCGATCGCATTAACTATGGATTTACCTTAAGCTTCTTTGCCCTAGTCGTGGTCATGGGCTTTATCGGTCCGCAAAACCGCCAGGAAAACTTCACCTTAAATCTCTTTTGGGCATGGTGGTGGCCCCTCGTCCTGATTGGCTTTCCCTTTGTGGGACGCCTCTGGTGTGCCGTGTGTCCGTTTATGATTTACGGGGAAGTGACCCAGAAATTATCCCTGTGGCTATTTCCGCGTCAGTTAAAACCGTGGTCGCGACAATTAGCGGAAACCTGGGGCGGCTGGTTTTTGTTTGGCTTATTTGCCTTAATTTTCCTGTGGGAAGAACTCTGGGATTTAGAAAATACGGCGTATCTTTCCGCTTGTTTACTCCTATTGATTACGGCAGGGGCGATGATTTTCTCGGCGATTTTCGAGCGTCGGTTTTGGTGTCGCTATCTGTGTCCCATTGGCGGAATGAATGGTTTGTTTGCCAAGTTGTCAATGACGGAGTTACGGGCGCAGCAGGGAACCTGTTCAGCCGAATGTAGCACCTATCAATGTTATAAGGGTGGACCCCAGAAGGGAGAGGGAATGGAAACCAATGGCTGTCCATTATATTCCCATCCCGCCCAGTTACAGGATAATCGGGATTGTGTCTTGTGTATGACTTGTTTAAAAGCTTGTCCGCACCGTTCTGTGGAGGTAAATTTGCGTCCGCCAGGGATTGAGTTGTGGACAACCCATATTCCTCGCAGTTATGAGGTGGCGTTATTGTTGTTGTTATTAGGCGGTGTGTTTTTGCATCGCTTACCGGAGTTAAATCAGCAACTGAATTTACACCTAGATTTGAGTCAATTTAGCACACACGCTTGGTTTTCGTTGGCGGTGTTGAGTCTCCCGGCGTTGATTCCGGTAGTGGCGTATGGCGGAATCCAATTGTCTTACCGACTGATCCAAATGCTCAATTTAACCATACCCAATCCCAAACCGCGATCGCTGATTGAATTGGCGTATGGATATTTACCCTTGGTGTTGGCGGGGAATCTGGCGCACCATTTACGCTTAGGGTTGACGGAAGCGGGGCGAATTTTGCCTGTAACCTTTGCCACGTTTGGGTTAAATGGTGAGGGATTACCGATATGGGTAGCGCATCCGGCGGTGATAGCGTTTTTACAGGGAGTGACGCTGATTGCTGGTGTACTGCTGAGTATGGTACTGACACAGAAAATTGCCAGCCAGCCTGTGCGATCGCTGTTGCTGCAACATTTGGGGATAGTCGCTTTGGGGATCAGCCTTTGGGCAATTATTGTTCGTTAATCCTTTGTCATTCGTCATTTGTCAGGGAACAGTTAACAGTTAACAGTTAAGGTAGAGAACCTGTAGAGACGTTGCATGCAACGTCTCTTCAATTTTGAAGAGCATGCTTATACCATAAATTAATTGATTTGTCAAAACAATAGCAATAGGTTTTCGGGAATAAACCTTAAGTAGGGTAACTAGCGAAACCTCTATCTCTCTAGTTTTCCTGGGGGATTGGGGAGAAATTCTCTAGTTAATCTTTATTCCAGAATTGCCATGAAGCACAGTGACTGGTTGCGTCTAACCAAAGAAGGTGAACGTCTTTGTTCAGTTCTCAGACAGCAGGGATACCACTGTCGAAAACAATCTCGCCGTCTAGCTTGGAACGTGACTAAAGCCGAAGAGTCTCATACATTAACCTATTTACCCGCACCTGTAGCAGGTTGGACAGTTCTACCCAATCAGGAAACTCCCGCCCGAAAACAACTGATGTTATTGGTGCGTAATACACTCAAACAGGAACGGTTAGAGACTCTGATCAGTAAGCCGGATATGGAAAAACCCATCGACTTAACCCGTCCTTGGGTGATTATCCGCTTATTGAATGATGCGCGTCGCTATACGGTAGCCCGATTTTACAATCGTCAAGACGCCGAAGATCACCAACGGGTACTGCGTCGCTTTATGCGTGGGGCTGAATTTGAGGTGATTTTTGACCCTTACGAGGAGTGATTGTACGGAGTGTCTCCTACTCCCAGACGTGCTATGGCACGTCTGGAACATGCTCTAAAAAAATGAACAGAGGCAACTACAAACTTAAGTCCACCTTGCATTAAAGACAATTCCTCAAGTGAAAAATTTACGAATCTTCTCGGAACTCCTGGTTACTGAAAAAAAGATGCCAAACCCTAAAGCAAGAATTGAAGCCAGAAAGCTTGACGGTTCGGGAACTGGAGCAGAGGGCGAAGAAACTGGGCTAGGCAAACTGAATTCATAACCACCCATAAATGGACCATCTACTTCATAAAAAGGATCGAGTCGGTTAACGAGGGCAAATGCTGTTATTGTGGAACCAAACGTGTAGAATTGAAAGGCGAAATTTTCGGGTGTATGGGGTGCTACTATGATATCGGTTCCCACTAAATAACTCAATCCAAAGGGGCGTGGAGCATTCTTGAATCCTCGTAACCCCACGGCTATACAAGGATTACCTCTGGAATCGTCTAACTCTGTATAAGTTTTTGGATTACCAAATTTGTCAATAAAATTGAATTTTAACGATAATAATCCTCTTTGAGGGGATAAGCAATCAAACGGCAGGGAAGCACCAGGATCATTGATCAGAAATGACTCATCATAGATTACTTCACCATAATATACCCCATAATTATACTGGTTGATGCTCAACTGAAATTCAGTTTTGACAATAGCAGATAGAGCGGGAGCGGCATTAATTACTGATAGTCCACAAATAATGCTAGCAGTTCCCAATGTTATTTTAGTAATAATATTATTCATTTTTCAATATCCAATAGCAATAGATATATTATAAATAATCTTGTTTTTATTGATCTTGTTTTGTTATAAAAATATAAAAAAAATATCATTTCAAAAATAATAGTAACAATAGTTAAAATGTTACTCATCAAACAAGAGTCATGAAAATTCTTGTCTATTTCAGGCTTAGAGGGATAAATTACCCACTGTTCACACCATACACTGTCATATTTCGGTAGCCCGATTTTACAACCGTCAAGACGCCGAAGATCACCAACGGGTACTGCGTCGCTTTATGCGTGGGGCTGAATTTGAGGTGATTTTTGACCCTGGCGATGAGTGACGGTATTCGTCATTCGTTATTTGTCATTGGTAGTGGGAGCATCTTGCTCCCTGGAATACTCTATGACTTGCTTCCTGGAATACTCTATGACTTGCTTCCTGATCCAATCTTCATCAAATTGTGGGAACTCTTTACGTCAACTTTATAAATAAGTGTTGAAGTGATCAATGAGTCATCTTTACAAAAAATTCATAAATAATCGGATTGATCTTTACAATAGCTTTACCCACGCATTACGGAAGACAAATATGATGAGAACAAATGCTAAATGGGCGAACCACTTCCACTGTTCAATCAGCTACACTCGGAAAATAATGAACAAAACTTTAACGAAAATTGCCGTTACCGGTGTCAGTACAGTTTTAGGAGCTACCGCAGCCCTCAGCTTATCGATTCCCGCTCAAGCTGCCACTGTGAAGGGTATCCCAGGTTCAGCCAAAGACTTTAACGTTTTCGTCTTTGAAAACATGGATGCCAAAAACACAGATGCCGAAGGTAGAACTGCCGTCGGTGGTGATGCGAATCTGGAAATTTCGGTCGGAAGCAAGCTATCTCCTGGTTCCGGTGATGTCTTAGTTGTTGGTGGAGATCTAACGTATACTAGCGGTAATCAGATATCCGGCGGTGATGTTGTTGTAGGTGGTACAGCGGATCTTAGCCCCGGATTGAATATCAAAGATGGTGAGTTAAGATTAGAAGAGCCATCCATTGACTTTGATGCCGCCGAGCAATTCTACAAGAACTATTCAGCTCAACTGGGTGGTTTAACTGATGATACTCCAACCCTTAAAGTTTTAAATTTCACTACATCCAGTCTGGCAGATGAAATTGCCAATGATCTGAACATTGAGTTTGGATCAAACTCAACGGTGTTGGTTAACGTAACAGGTTCAGAGTTAAATCTTACTGGCGGTGAAATCAAGCTAAATGGTGATCCAAGTGCCACTTACGCCAACCGCGTTTTATTCAACTTTGTAGAGGCAACAAAGCTAAGTACTAGCGGTTTTTCTTGGAACGGGAGCGTATTAGCTCCGATGGCTCACTACGATTTTAACAATGGTCATGCTGATGGACAAGTTACAGTTGCATCCCTGAGCGGAACTGGAGAATTCCACAATGTTCCATTTGACGGAAACTTGCCTGATCCAGAGCCTGTTCCCGAACCGCTAACCATTCTAGGTTCCGGTATGGCGTTAGGATTCGGTGCTTTCTTTAAACGCCAACAGTCCAAAAAGCAGAAGAATGCCAACTAATAATCTGAATTGATTGATGGTTCTTGTTATCAGGGTGTGTATTTGGTATAAATCGTACTTGATAAAAGTCAAAGTCATGTGGGAGCAAGAGGAAAGGGAAAGCGATCGCGCCCCTGACATGGGTCAACAAGAGTACCAAAGAGCCAGAGGGGAAGGAGATCCACTCGGTATCCCCCTCCCCATTTTCTTCATCTCCAACGCTTAACCAAACTGCTCCTCAATCTCTAAATTAAACAGCGTTTGCAGCGTCTGCATCGCTTGGCGTCTGGCTTCAATATCCTGCTGCGCCCTTAACTGCACCATCGGATCATGGAGGATTTTATTCACAATCCCCCGTGTCAGGGCTTCGATAATTTCCTGATGCTTATCAGCAAACTCTGAACCTAAGCGAGATAAGGCTTTTTCTAACTCCTGCTCCCGAATCCCTTCGACTTTCTCCCGCAGACTACTAATTGTACTCACGGTTTCTAGCGATCGCCACCACATCTCAAAGGCTTCTACCTCCTGTTCGAGTAGGTTTTCCGCTTCCATCGCCATCTGACGGCGACTTTCGGTATTTTGCGCCACCACCGCTTTTAAGTCGTCTACATTAAAAGCTTGCACCTGTTCGAGTTCATTGACATCAGCATCCACATTACGCGGTACAGAAATATCAAATAGCATTAAGGAACGATTCGGATCAATATGGGCTTCCAATTTAGCCCGATCCAGGATCGGTTCCGTCGCACTGGTACTGGTAAATACCATATCCGACTCTGGAATCACCGCCATCATCTCAGAGAGGGGATGTACGGTTATCTGAGCATTCTCAAACTGCTTTGCCAACTCCTGAGCCCGTCGCGTTGAACGATTGATAATGGCAATTGACTCAGCCCCTTTAGAAAGCAGGTGCTGCACTAACAAACGCGACATCTTCCCCGCCCCGATAATCGCCACTCGGTAAGCCGCCAAGTTTTGCACTTCCATCTGGGCTAATTCCACCGCCGCCGAACTAATCGAAACCGCCCCAGTACCAATACTGGTTTCCGTGCGGACTCGCTTTCCAGCGGTAATCGCTTGTTTAAACAGTCGATTCAGCAGGCGTCCAATTCCCTTGTGTTGCTGACCGATTTTGTGAGTATGCTTGACTTGCGATAAGATTTGTCCTTCACCTAAAACTAAACTATCCAGTCCCGCTGCGACGCGCATCAGGTGCATCACCGCATCCTGATGTAACAAAATAAATAAATGGGGGCGTAATTGATGCAAGGGGACATCAGAGTTATCTGAAAGGAACTGACTGACTTCACGCACACCCTTTTCCGTTTCTGCTGCCACAATATAAATTTCCAGGCGATTGCAGGTACTGAGGATCGCCACTTCTTCAACATGGGGGTAGCTACAGAGTTGTTGCACCGCACCTTCTATTTGGGCTTCGGGAATGCTTAGTTTTTCCCGGACTTCAACGGGCGCTGTTTTGTGGCTTAAACCTACGACGGCAATATTCATTGTGTTCTCCAAATCTCTGTCGTTGGGTTGGGTCAACTATCAGGCTTGTTTTTTTAAAGATAAAGAAAATTGAGAAATTTTGCTGAATGCGATGAACAATTTGGCAGACGTTCACAGATTCAGAGATGCAATTTTTAACCTAGGGGACTTTACGACCCTGTAGCACTTGATTGCAATGAACGATTGACCAATCAATCAACGCTAAGCCAGAGTAAGTCGCATGATCATTGCTAATACTCTGGCTTTAACGCTTTTCTCTCCTCTCGATGACTAGAATTCGAGGGAAAGAAATCCGACAACACACCAATGGATAAATTTATCGCACCTATCGGAGTTGCAGGGTCTTCGGCTGATCAAATAGATGGACAGTATCCACAAATCGAGCCGTCTTCGACTGGGTGGAAATAACTAAACTTTGAGTCCGCGCTCCCCCGTGGAAGAGTCGTACCCCTTCCATCAAGGTACCCGGCGTAATCCCACAAGCGGCAAATAGCACCGTTTCACCTGACGCTAGCTCATGAGTATTGTAGACCTTATCCGGGTCATTAATGCCCATTTCTTGCAGCCGCTCTAGGTTCCCCTCTTTGCTTTCACCAATCAAACCCGTCTGTACTGTTGCTGGGTCGTAGATTAGCTGACCTTGGAAATGTCCGCCCAAACAGCGCATCGCGGCGGCAGAGATAACGCCTTCGGGTGCAGCACCAATACCCATCAGAGCATGGATATTTGTCCCTGAAAAGGCACAAGAGAGCGCCGCAGAGACATCGCCATCGCTAATCAGGCGTACTCTCGCACCAGCCGAGCGGATTTCCTCAATCAGTCCTTTGTGGCGATCGCGCTTCATGACGACGACCACAAGTTCCTCAATTGCCCGATCCAGACACTCTGAGAGAATTTGCAGGTTCTCTGTTGCCGATTTACTGATATCGACGTGATTTTTAGCCGCCGGGGGTGCAGCTAGCTTTTTCATGTAAAAGTCAGGTGCAGCAAACAGCCCTCCCTTCTCAGAAATGGCTAGCACCGCCATGGAACCCGGTTGCCCATAAGCCACCAAGTTCGTCCCTTCACAAGGGTCAACGGCAATATCGACTTCAATCAGTTCATCGGGATTACAAACGTTCTTCGCATCCGGCTGGTTACAGATGCCCACTTGTTCACCAATATAGAGCATCGGGGCTTCATCTCGCTCCCCTTCGCCAATCACGATGCGACCCCGCATGTGAATGTTGTTCATCCGCTCCCGCATGGCTTCGACTGCCACATGGTCGGCGGTGTTCTTATCACCTTTGCCCATCCATTTGGCAGAGGCAAGGGCTGCCTGTTCGACAACTTCAATAATTTCTAGTCCTAGCGTAGTTTCTAGCACGGAGCTTTTCCTCTCAACTGCTTAGTTTTTCCCTGGTGTTATTTACTGTCCCCAGTCTAAAAGTCTATCAGAGACTGGGATCTCCTCGAAAGAATGTCGAGTATTGGTTTATGTTAAGTTTTGCTACGATTAGGTGTTGCAGACGTAGCACGCTACGTCTCGACTTGGGCAATGATAGTTCGATGGCGGGGACTATTCGGCGTAATCATCGGTGACTGGAATCCTGCTTGCGCGATCGCTTGCTCGATGTCCAAGGTAAAATACTCGTCAAAGTAAGGCTCAGTGCTTTTGAATAAGGTAAAAACGTAAGCTGGCATCGTCGCATACACCTGAGACTGAGGATTCATATCCATCAGGGTCAGATAGCCACCAGGACGTAATAACCGCCGTGCCTCCCGTAGGATTGCCTTTGCCGCCGTTTGGGGTAATTCGTGGAATACCAAGAAGACAGACACCAAATCATAGGAAGCATCCGGTAAACCTGTCGCTTCAGCCGCCGCGTGTTTCCAGTTAATTTCTGTATGATGCTGTTTGGACTTATATTCGGCAACAGCGAGAAAGTAAGGTGATAAGTCTACACCCGTCATATTTGCCTGGGGATAAATCTGTTGTAGGGCAAAGGCACTCATCCCCACACCACACCCCAGATCCACAATATCTTGCGGCTCCGTTGTAACGTGCTTTTGCACCAACTCATGGTAACTCTGTCGCAGTTTAGCGTCTCCTTGGAGTTTATCTTCAGGGTAGAGATTGGCGTGAACAGCATAAGCCGCCACTTCTTGTTCAAACGCCGCATCCCACTGTAGATTTCCCTGGGCATAAGCATGGAAGGGGCGCAAATAATAATCCGGGTAGGTTAACTGGGGGTTTTGCACTTGACTCAGAGAACTCTCCCAGTCTAGAGAACGTAACTCATTAACCTGTTTTGTCCAAGGTACGCCAATTTTTTCCGCTCGCTTGACAATCATCTTACGAGCTTGCTGCTTGGCTAAATTAGCTAAAGGTTTAATGGCAAGGAAACCATTCACCAAACGTGAGGCTAATCGGGGTGTTGCGTTGACCGCAGTAGTCATAATGGTTCTTCGCGATTATCTGCTTTGGAGATTGATGCATATACAGACTATCGGCAATACTACGATATTTAAGTCACATTATGCTATCCAAGCCAGACCACTCCACATAAGTACCTGGACATAAATGCTGTAATGATAAGGAGCCTCAAACCTTTACATAAACAAATGACCAATGACCAATGACAAATGACCAATGACGATTCAAACTTTTGCCACATATCGATTACGCCCAGAGGCTTTCGCTTGATACAAAGCCATATCCGCTTCAGCAACTAGCTTAGCTGGTGGAATATCAGGTTCAGGATAAAGACTGGCAACACCTAAACTGAGAGTGACATATTCACTGACGGCTGAAGCCGTATGGGTAATCTTTAAACCATGAACCAAACTGCGTAATTCTTCAGCCACTAGAGATGCACCAATCGTGGTGGTATTGGGTAACACAATCGCAAACTCTTCACCACCATAGCGAGCCACTAAATCCACAGAACGTTTGGCACAAAAACGCAAAGCATCAGCTACCCTTCGCAAACAGGCATCACCGGCTTGATGACCGTAGGTATCATTATATTTCTTGAAAAAGTCGATATCACATAGAATCAGAGACAAGGGCGACTCTTCTCGAATCATCCGCCACCACTCATCATCAAGGTATTGATCAAACCGACGGCGATTGGCTACACCCGTTAATCCATCTAAGGTTGCTAAACGTTGTAACTCTCGATTGGCTTGTTCAAGTTGTTGATAAAGCTGAAACTGTTGAATTAAACGCCGTACTCGTTGACGCAAGACGGCTAAGTGAATCGGTTTGGTGATATAGTCAGTAGCACCAACGGCAAAGGCGCGGTCAACGGATTCTGGATCATCCAGATTGGTAATCATTAACACAGGCGTTTGGGAAACTCCCTGTAACCCTTGAGCCTCCAAATGTTCACTATGGGGTGATGTCTCGTCTTCGTCTGAGAGTTTTTGTAAGTGTTTGCAACAGGTAAAACCATCCATGACCGGCATCAGGGCGTCTAGCATGACCAGATGCGGTTTGAGACGCTGATAAACGTCCAAACCCTGTTCGCCGTTAGTTGCTTCAACAACTTTATAGCCTTCTTTTTCCATGACTCGGCGTAAAAGTTCTCGTATAAACTGGTCATCATCAACCACCAAAATGGTTGGCGGTTCTTCGGGCAAAGAAACTAATTTCATCCTTAAGAATGCTGATATTGCCGTCTTTGGGTCTGTAAAATTTTAAATTGATGCGACCCGTTGATATTCAGCCTCTAGCTGGCAAAATTGCGCCAGTGCTGTCACACGATTATCACCCTTGCTTATCTGTTCTAGCATCTGACGGAACGGGTAGATCCTCCTAGTTCCTAAAATCCCATGACTTCAACCTGTCAATTTCATCAATTGCGTCTCTATACGTCTGTTGAGGATAGCTGTAGCATGGATGCCATTACCCTGAGGTATATTCCAGGGAATGATGAATCACCTCCAAATCGAGAGAAAGAGTATCTTTCCCTACCATAGCCTGAAGCAATTGCCATGTCTCTGGGTGTAATGGCTGAATTGTTGGAGTTGTTAACTGGCTATCGTAAATTTTGTGGGCAGATGCTGTTCAACGAGTCAGATTCAGTACCATCAGATCAAATGTCTGGGGTTGATCGGATAGAAAAAATCGTCGTCTCTGTACCGATCGCACGGTGATGACACAAACCAAGCATCCATCCCGGTTCGGGAGTTTGATGCTAGAGCAGGGCTGAGTTGACCAAAATCTGGCAGATGCAATATCTCTATATATTATTGCTTAGTGTTTAGAGATGATTCAAGTAAATCAATTCTAGCTTGTTTTCCCAGCTTGGTACTCCAAGCCGTTTATGAGGTCTTCTGTTGTCGTTTTCCGGGACTGACCATTGAGCCAACCCTTTTCCGGTAATCGCCGTGCCTTTCTTAAGCTCTTGGGACTAACGCTGTTAGCAACCCAATTCCCTGTCACGGCAAATACCCTACCCCTTCTCAAACCGCAACGCCTGAATCCCGGTGATACCATAGGATTGATTAGTCCAGCAGGTCTGGTCGATCAAAAAACAGTTGATGATATTATTCCTATTTTATCACAAATCGGCTTAAAAACTAAACTGGGAATCCATCTTTTCGACCAATACGGCTATCTGGCGGGTCAAGATGCTGATCGGGCGGCTGATGTGAATGCGATGTTTGCCGATTCCTCTGTCCAAGCGGTGCTGGCAATGGCAGGCGGATGGGGATGTAATCGAATTTTACCCTTGTTGGACTATCAGCTCATCCGCCGAAATCCCAAAATTATTATCGGCTATAGCGATGTAACCTCGCTGCTGTTAGGGATTTATACTCACAGTAATCTGATCACCTTCCATGGACCACTAGGAACATCAACCTGGAATTGGTTCTCAGTCCAACATTTGCAACGCATCTTGTTTGATGGGGCAGTAATGACACTGCAAAATCTACTGAGTACTCCTGTGGAAACGATTACCAAGGGTAAGGCAAGAGGGCGTCTAGTGGGGGGAAATTTATCGCTGGTGGCGGCGTTGGTGGGTTCAGAGTATTTGCCCGACTGGCAGCAGACTATTTTGTTTGTGGAGGATATACGAGAAGACGTTTACCGGATTGATCGATTGTTAACTCAGCTTAAACTCGCTGGAATTCTCGATCAAGTGGCTGGATTTATTTTTGCACAATGTACAAACTGTCCCGCAGGCGATGCGAATGAACCATCCCTGACGTTGCAACAAGTCTTAGCTGACCATATTAAACCGTTAGGGATTCCTGCCTGGTATGGTTCGATGATCGGTCATATCCAGGATAAGTTCACTGTCCCGATTGGTGGAATGGTAGAAATTGATGCGGAGCGAGGCACAATTCGTTTACTAGAATCAGTAGTAATTTGAATATAAAGCGGTTTAGTCCTGATTGAGGGACGTTATTTGATTCCACGCTGCTGTAAACCGCTGCGTGTCTACATCTGTTGTTTGTGATCCTTTCCTGAACTAAGCCGCCCGTAACGACAGATGCTTGGACTTATCCGCCAAGAAACCCACTAAGTTGTGCAAAAATGAATGGCTGACGGGCTGATCGGTCGCTTCTGGATGGAGTGGTGTGGCGATCGCGTCCACAGATTGAGGACAGGGAGTGTGAATCACTAAGGGAACTTCTTCGACCAATCCGACTGCCATTAATCGAAAAGCAATCTGCTGTACCGTTTTTACCGAAAGTCTGAGTTGTTTAGCAATTTCCCTCAAGGACACAGTGCCACTGGTATACTCCCAGACTTGAGATTCTAAAGCGTTGAGGGGATAACGAGGGTGTCCTGTAACACTGACCAACCCAGCATTAACATCAGGTAGTTTATCGCTGAGGACATCCCAGTTCCGCAAAGAACGTAATCCTAGTAAATTCGCACCTAGGGTATTTAAGCTCAAACCCGTCATTCCTAACATGGGGAGTTTAACTTCATGGCTGAACTTAAAATGACCTGTTTTGAGTTGAAACAAGGTACAGGTGGGTTGTAAAACTTGGACTTGGAACAACCATTTGATTTGTTGAAGGGTTAACACCCCATGTTTTTGCAGGTATGTACCCAAGGGTTGCTCCTGAGGCAATAACTCACTCAATTGAGTTAACTGACTTCTATCCATCCATTGGCGTTGAGCAATTAACTTAATTAATCCTAGATGCTTTAACTGAGAATCAACTGCCACAATTCGACCGCGATAGACCCAAACATAGCAAACGCCATTGGGGGTGACAGGAGTAGAAACATCAGTATTCACAGTGAGTAAACCCGTATGATGCCCTTTACCAAGGAGCCGAAAAATTTCGGGTAATGAAAAGTCAGTGAGTGAGCCTGTAATGCACATTGTTCTTACGTTGATATCAGTTTTGTTATTGAGGATGCAAAGAGCAGGGTAACGCCTTCAAAGTCAGCCTGTTTAGCTTGATCCCGAAAAAAATCTGTAGTTTTTACTACTCTTAGTGTAATCCCTGATGAAAGTTTCATACAATTGCTTTTTACTAAGTTGTGTTAAGAAAGGAGAAACTTTATTAAATTACAACTCGAAAAGTTGAGCCTTATCACCATTTTCATGTTTTGCCGTCATCCATTTGTACCTAAGACGATTCTTTCTCGGTTAAAGTTTATTTAACATCCTACTGAAGGCAGACAATATTAAAGATGTTGAATAGTCGGTCTACCCTTAGCTGGGATGAGGACGATGAAAGAAACAAGGCGGAGTCGAGAATTCTCCTGCCTCATTTCATCTCCCAGAGTAAGATGGCACCTCTGGAACAACCCCACCTCCCCCACTCTGACAGGTGTAGGTTTTTTATTTTAGGGTTGGGACAAGACAAGGAGGACAAGGAAGGAAAGAAGACAAGGGGGGAAAACCGTACAGAATTCGGTTCGGTCAAACTCACTTCTAAAAGCCGAAACGCCCTATTTTTCGTTC